>NZ_JAUBQM010000066.1:9231-38167 GCF_036701245.1 Microcoleus sp. Pol14D4 | reverse complement strand
CCGCTTTTATCAACAAGGTATGCGGGCCGCAACCCTTATACAGTCTATCTCGTAGACCTTTTTGTCACCCCCCCAGGTACTGCTGAAACCCTGGCTTTTATCACAACTCGAATTACTGTCCCCACTTACCATTGGTAATGATTGAGAAAGCGACTAATAATAGTGGTACTTACTGTTTAAGAATGGTTAACATTGACCTACCTGATTGTTTCTGTGCCCTTTATTTCACATTTTGGGAGAAAATGCAAGGGCTAGTTGAGAATGGTGCAAGATGTGAGATAAAACTAACTATTTTTGACAAGGACTAAAAGATTGTCGGTGAAAGACAGATACACCGCAGCGTTCCAAAGCCAATTTATGTTTAGCAGTACCGTATCCCTTGTTATTTATCAAGTCATATTCAGGATACTTAACAGCCAAACGTACTATTAATTCATCGCGCCAAACTTTCGCCACAATACTAGCAGCAGCAATCTGAATCGATCGCGCATCACCCTTGATCATCGTCTCTTGCTCGATCGCCAAATTGGGAATCCTTTGATTCCCGTCAACCAAACACAAATCCGGCGTCACCTTCAACTTCAAAATCGCCCGTTTCATCGCCAACAACGAAGCCTGCAAAATATTGAGGCGATCGATCTCCCGCACCGAAGCCGCACCAATTTGACAGTCAACCGCCACAGCCCGGATTTTTACGGCTAACCGACTCCGGGCTGCGGCACTCAACTGCTTGCTGTCGCGAACCCCGCAACTTGCTAATTCACCGAGAACTTCGTCGGGCAAAATGCAGGCTGCAGCCACCACCGGCCCGAACAAAGCGCCTCGTCCGACTTCATCCACACCTGCAATTACTAGAGTGTTCGAGGGAGAGGGGGAAAGGGGAAGATGGAAAGATGGGAAGAGAGTAAAAATTTCTACTTCTTCCTTCTTCTCTATTCCCTCTGACTTCTTCCCTCTTCCCTCTGATTTCATATCACTCATCCACAACGGCTGACGAGCGGCGGCGGCGGCGGCGATTGATAGCAGGCTCCTCGGGTTCGCTGGGCTGGCTGGGTTGGCTGGATTCGATCGGCTCATGGGATTCGATCGGCTCATGGGATTCGATCGGCTCATGGGATTCGATCGGCTCATAGGATTCGATCGGCTCATAGGATTCGATCGGCTCATGGGATTCGATCGGCTCATGGGATTCGATCGGCTCATAGGATTCGCCCATCACATCGCTGGGTTCATCAATCCGATCGAAATCATCAGTTTCGTCAATCAAACTCTCGCCATAAATTTGGGCATCATCATCCTCCTCCTCAGAAAAAACAGGCTCAACTACCGACCTTTCGGGATAATAATCCCGTTCCTCAACATTCTGTGCAGGCGTCGTCGCTTCAAATTCAAATTCGAGCTGCTCGAAAGGCGGCTTGTTCGGGGCTGCTCCCGGAAGAGTCACCGAAACGATCGCATTCTTAGGATTTTTCACGCTGCGATCGGTAAGCACCAAAGGAGAAACCCCCATCAGAGCATAAACATCCTGTTCCTCCGCCGTCATTTCCACCGAAATCACCTCTGGAGGCTCCACCATCGGCTTCATCAACTCAGACTTAGCCGGACGCACACGCTCGAAATCCTCGCGCCTGCCAACAGTCGCCATATTCACCAGCCCGAAGCCCTCCGAAGCCGCCCGGATGCCGGGGGGTGCAAGATACTCAGAGCGCGTATCCGCGACAGGCGCGCTCGAAGTATTCGGCAGTCGCAACTTGCTGCGTACCGGTTCCTCCTCCGCCGGGAGAGCAAAAGGCTCTTCGCCAATCCGGCGGCGGCGGCGGCGTCTGGTTCCGTTCCCCAAATCCTGATAGCTGGGATGGTTGAGCAAGTCCAAAGGCGATGCGTTGCTGCCGGTCTCAAAATCCACACTTTCGCTTTGAGGTTCCCAAGCAGCCCTAGCAGGTTCGGGGGGGCGTTCTTCCCGCACTGGGGCAGGAGTTGCAGCCGCCACAGGCGTCAAGCTGCGGCGTTCCAATCCTTCAGGCAAATTCAACAAAACGCGGTTCGACGTAGCCACGGTACGATCGCCCGATTCCCGCACCGCTGCGGCGAAGTCTTCTTCTCCGGGGAGTTGCACCAGATGACCCAACCCGCTGCAAGTCGGACAACTGTGGCCGAACAACTCGTAAATATTTTGACCTTGGCGCTTGCGGGTGAGTTCTACCAGCCCCAATTCCGACAGTTGAGCGATTTGCGGTCGAGCTTTGTCAGCTTTGAGAGCTTTATTGAAATGTTCCAGCACCTGCAACTGATCGCGGCGGGATTCCATGTCAATAAAGTCAACAATAATCACCCCGGCAATATTGCGTAACCGCAGTTGTCTAGCAATTTCCGTGGCTGCTTCGCAATTTGTCCAGAGTACCGTTTCCCTAGCCGTGGCCGATCGAGTAAACGAGCCAGAGTTGACATCTATCACCGTCAGCGCCTCAGTCGGCTCGATAATCACATAACCACCCGAAGGCAAATCAACCCTCGGTCTGAGGGCTTCTCGAATCGCAGCGTTAACGCGGAAAAATTCTAAAATCGAGGCCCGCTCTCGGTGGTGGTCGATCAAAACTCCCGCAGGAAGTTTACCGCCGTTCCAGCTCATCAACTGCTGCTTCACCCGCTTAATTCCATTTTGCGAGTCCACCACAATCCGATTCACGTCACCGCTGAACATATCTCGCAGCACCCGCTGGATAAAATCGTCATCCCGGTTGAGCAGTGCCGGCGCCCGCGAAGTACCGCCTTCTAGTTGAACGGCTTCCCACTGTTTTTGGAGGACTTCCAAATCTTCCATGATCGCTTCTTCGGTCATCCCTTCAGCTTCAGTGCGTACCAGCAGCCCCATCCCGGCCGGTTTCACCAAAATAGCCAGGGCTCTGAGGCGGTTGCGCTCGGCTTCGGACTTGATCCGCCGCGAGAGATTGACTCCCCTGCCGTAGGGCATCAGTACCAAATAGCGGCCCGGCAGGGTAATGTTGCCTGTCAGCCGGGGGCCTTTGCTGCCCGTCGGTTCTTTCATTACCTGTACCACCACTTTTTGCTGGGGGGTCAGGAGTTCTGTAATTGCTCCTGCCGAGCGTTTAAGGCGCAGCGGGCCGAGGTCTGTGACGTGCATAAACCCGTTACGTTCTGGATCGCCAATATTGACGAACGCCGCATCTATCCCAGGCAGTACATTTTCAACAATTCCCAAGTAAATGTCACTGACTTGGTGGCTGCCTGTGGCTACCACAAGTTCTTGAATTTGATCTTCTGAAAAGACGGCAGCAATGCGATGCTGCTCTGCTATAACTATCTGCTTTGTCATTCAATTTCCTCAAAAAACTGGCAGCAAGTTAGAGACACTTACGCACTCATAGTGCCTCTGAACTTAGACTGTAATTAGTAGTAGCTTGAAGAGTTATTAGCTGTGAGTTGGTGCAGGGTGGAAGGAAAGTTAACTGTTGACCGTTCACTGTTAACTGTTCAGTGTTCACTGTTCAGTGTTAACTGTTACAGATAAAGTAGTTAAACCCGCCCGTACAGAGTTATGAGTTATGCTCAGCAGATAAATCTGAGAGATAGAAATAAGGAGGTTTTTATCGAGTTAGCCAGATTGAGATTTGAGTTGAGAATTGCGAAATCAATACTCAAAATTCAACACTTACAACTCTTCCTTTGAACTCAGCGAATAAATTCATTGACACCGTACCAATTTCTTAACACACAACTTAACACTCCGAACTGATAACTCCGCTTGCGTGGTGGTTGAGGGCTGGTTTTGAGCGAAAGTAGGTAGGAGTGAAAGCGCTTAGACTTTTGTTGAATTCTTGCGCGATCGCACTCAACATACCCCAGCTTGGCATTCGACTGCAACCTCCGCCCCTGCCAACCCTAAAACCTCGTCAGTCGATTTTAGATTTTAGATTTTAGATTTTAGATTTACTCCACAGATGAATCTGGGAGATTGAACTAGAGTCTAAAATCTAAAATTTTGGTTTTCCACGAATTAAGTCGGGGGCTTATCTCCGTTTTTTGACGGTTCAGTCAATTTTAAATTTTAAATTTTAGATTTTAGATTTACTCCACAGATGAATCTGGGAGATTGAACTAGAGTCTAAAATCTAAAATTTTTGGTTCTCCACGAATTAAGTCGGGGGCTTGGCTTATTTCCGTTTTTTGACGGGTCAGTCGATTTTAGATTTTAAATTTTAGATTTTAGATTTTAGATTTACTCCACAGATGAACCTGGGAGATTGAACTAAAGTGTCACATCTAAAATTTTTGGCTCTTCACGACTTAAGTCGGGGGCTTATCTCCATTTTTGGGCGGGTCAGTCGATTTTAGATTTTAGATTTTAGATTTTAGATTGACTCCACGGATAAATCTGGGAGCTGGAACTTTAATCTAAAATCTAAAATTTTTGGTTCTCCACGACTTAAGTCGGGGGCTTATCTCCGTTTTTTGACCCGTCAAAAACATCTATTGTTGAATACCCGCTCTGCGGTTTGAACCGTGAGATTTGTGAATAAGCCGACCACCGACAACCAGTCGATCGATCGAAATTAATCGCTAAATTTGGTTCAGACCCCGCTCCTGCAGGTTTGGCGCTAGATTTAGCCCGTGAATGTACAACAAAAAGGCTTGAAGTCTTGAACAGAAGCAATTTGCACCCAGCCCGCGTTGCTGGTTGACGAGGGCGGCGAGCGACTAAAGCGCTCGAGCCGCCGCGGCTTCCATAACAAGCGATTATAGCGTGAAACGACACATCCCGATCGAGAGCCGAAGGTGAAATATTCCACCACAGCTCCCCTATTTTAACCATAACCCAGGATTAGCTGACTACGCTCAACCTGCAGAAGCTGAATTTCCTGCTGGCTGACTTGTTCGAGCATGAAAACAATATGTTCTGGCTTGAGCACGTTGCCGTCGCTGCGACAACTGCCGGTATAGCGCAAGACGGCTCTACCTTCGGATGTAGCACTCCTAGCAGAGGTGCTGCTGTCTGGTTTGTGCTGTACAAGTTCTAGTTTGTGCAGCCTTTGGCGCAAATTGATATCCTGCGTCTTTCCCGACTTAGTAGTATGCACCCGCCAAAAAGCCTCGGTTTCGGCGATCGTCTTGACCCAAGCTTCCCAGTTGGCATCAGGAGCCACGGGGACAGGAGCAGAATTTTCCCCGTCTAATTCGCCATTTTCTGTCAAGGAGCCGCCTACAGCCACAGTAATCACGTACTCCGCTGCTTCTAACAACTGGTTAGCAGAAGGAGCCTTGAGATCGATCGACTCAACCTTGTAAATCGGAATATTTTCCGGCAGCTTAGCCACCAACTTTTCCCGAAAACTCTCAATATCGATCGACTCAGTGAGCTCAAAGTCGGCAATTTCCCCAGTGCTGGTAACACCCAGAGGCAGAGCATTTGCCAGAGAAATCCGAGGGCTCGGGTGAAACCCGCCGGTAAACGAAATCGGCAAATCGGCTCTGCGGACTACTCGATCGAACAATCGGATCAAATCCAAATGACCAACCAAAGCCATATCGCCCACCTTCCCGAACCAAACTCGCAAACGCTGTTTCCGCTCCGTATTCGGGACGAACTCCCCAGCAAACTCTGGAATTGGCAGCGCATCCACAACCACATTGTGTCCGAAATCGGTGCCGCAAACCCCGCAGCGCGAACACCCTTCAAAGGAACAGTCGGGAACCGTCGCTGCTTCTAAAGCCTTTTGCAAATCAATTTTCAACCAGTTTTTGTCGATCCCCGTATCTAAGTGATCCCAAGGCAGGGCCCGATCGAGAGAGAGGGGGAGAGGGGGGGAGGGGGAGAGGGGGAGATCCGGAGAATTGGAAAAATCTTCCTTGATTTCTCTTCCTTCTTCCGACTTCCTTCTTCTGACGAACCTCGGATTGACATCCGTTACATCCGTTACATCCGTTACAGAATCCGTTGCCGAACTTCCTTCTTCCTTCTCAAAAAGATTCCATTCGCCGCTTTCGACTTGGCGGTATTTCCAGGTAAGGCCCGACTCATAGATCGCCTGAGTCCAAGCTTTGTAAGCCTGATCCAAGCTTTCCCACCACGCATCCATACCCGCGCCAAGTTCCCAAGCGCGGCGGACTACAGCAGCCAAACGCCGATCGCCCCGTCCGACAAAATCCTCCATTGCCGAAATCCGCACATCTGTGTAATTCACCTTGACGCCCCGCATCCCCCGAAATTCTCCCTTCAGGAGTTTTTGCTTGCGGGAAAACTCAGCAGTAGAAACCGAGTGCCACTGAAAAGGAGTGTGAGGCTTAGGCGTAAAATTAGAAATTGTCAAGTTAAAATTCAGTCCCCGGCGGCCATCCACCCTGCATTCCCGGTGCAGCCAGCGGACTGTTTCAGCGATGCCCAGAACATCTAAATCTGTTTCTCCGGGCAAACCGATCATAAAATACAGCTTGATTTTATCCCAGCCGCGATCGACCGCAGTTTTGACACCCCGGAGCAATTCTTCATTCGTCAAACCTTTGTTAACGATATCGCGCATCCGCTGAGTACCAGCTTCCGGGGCAAAAGTCAAACCGCCTTGTCGCGTACCGCCGAGAATGTCGGCAATATTATCGTCAAATCTGTCAACCCGCTGGCTGGGTAGAGACAGAGAAATATTTTTATCTTTCAGGCGATTTTTGATTTCCATCCCCACTGCTGGGAGTGCCAGATAGTCGGAACAACTCAGGGAAAGCAGGGAAAACTCGCTGTGCCCGGTGGCTTGCATCCCCTGTTCGATCGCCTCTACGACTTGCTGCGGTTCGACATCGCGCGCGGGGCGAGTCAGCATTCCCGGCTGACAGAAGCGACACCCGCGGGTGCATCCCCGGCGGATTTCTACTGTCAGTCTGTCGTGTACTGTCTGGACGTAGGGAACCAGGCCGATCGAATAAGCTGGTATGGGAGTTGCCACGCGGCGCAGAATTCGTTCTGGAACTTGCGGGCGGTTGGGATGAACAGAACCGTCGGCCGCCATATCGTAGAATTGCGGGACGTAGACGCCTGGAATTTGCGCTAAATCCAGCAGCAATGCTTCTCGGCTCAAATTATTTGTTTTGCCTTCTGCCAAAATCAAGCCAATTTCTGGCAGCAACTCTTCTCCATCTCCCAAAGCGATGAAGTCAAAAAAGTCCGCGTAGGGTTCGGGGTTAGAAGTTGCCGTTTGCCCGCCAGCAAAAATCAGCGGCATTTGACCGTTTTGGCGGTTTGTCGCTCTTTCTTGCCAAGTTAGTGGAATGCCGGCTAAATCCAGCATTTCCAGAATGTTTGTGGCTCCGAGTTCGTAGCTGAGGCTGAAGCCCAGAATATCAAATTCTGTGAGCGATCGCCTCGATTCTACGGCAAACAGCGGAGTTTTGGTCGATCGCAGTTTTGCTGCCAAGTCTGGTGCGGGCAAATAAGCTCGATCGCACAACTGTCTCGGCCCTGCGTTCAAAATGTTGTAAAGGATGATGTGTCCCAGATTGGAAGCACCAACTTCATAAACTTCTGGGTAAGTGAGAACCCAGCGCACCAACGCCTCGTCCCAAGGCTTGTGCGTAGATCCCAATTCGTTTCCCAGATAACGAGCAGGCTGATTAATGTCTGCTGTAAGTAATTCTTCGACTTTTACTGCCACGGCTCGACTCGCTAAATATTTGCGACTCTTAAGCAGCCTACCTTAAAATCTGCCAACACGCCAACGACAGTAGCCTGTCTTTTCGGGCATTTAACCGAATTTGCTGTGTTTTGTTGCTTGTTTTCGCCTAGGAGTCACCTCTACCAGTGCTGGTTTACGCAGGAGTTTTCGGATTCAAAGCTATCGACATTTTCAAATATTTCAAACACTCGATCGAGTTGGCTGAGTTCCAGAATCATCTTAATCCCGGGAGATACTGAGCAAAGACTAAACCTGCGCCCCATTTTTTTCGCCTGCTTGAGGCCCGAAACCAATGCCATCAAACCGGCACTGTCAATAAATTTTACTGCGCCCAAATCTACGAGTACCGCTACCACCCCAGGGGCTGCAATTGCTGTCATTAGTTGCCGTCCGAATTCTCCGCAGGTGGCTGCATTCAGGTGGTCTAGGGGTCGAATCACCGTAATTGGTTTATGGGCAAGAAGTGTCTGCATATGTCAAACCTATGGTTGCTACGTATTTTCAACTACTGTGCTGGACAGGTGTAAGCCTAAACCTACTTGATTACTCTGAGGCTAACTTGCTCTGAGGGAAATCGACCAGTTTTTTCAGTAGTTTTACTGAATCTTTATTTATTGCCTCTTTTTTATGAAATTTTGCGTAAGATTTGGGCAGGAAACGTAAGCTACTATACTATTTTTTATTAATGCCAGCAGCTTGAGTCTTGGTAACTCTAAAAATTGCGATCGACTTTGCCCTAGCTGTTAGATAAAACTGAACAATGTAATTTAAATCACTTATTAGTTCTGATCTAGATCACCTGTTTGCTCGACACTTCAGAGGAAAATTAAACTGTACGGAGTTCTCCGACTTACTATGCAAGCAACTCATGCTATTCGTCAACTTGTAGAAAAAGCCCTCTACATTAAGCAGTTGACGCCTGACATTGAAAACGAAATCAACTACGAGCTCACCCGTTTGGGGTACATCTCGGATATTGATTATGAGGCTTTAGAGTTATTAATGGATGAAATGGATGCCGGCCGGGTGCAATTGGTATCTAACCGTCGATAGTGGAAAGTTGGCGGCGAGTCCATATCCCAAAACCCAAAAATCCTTGCACGGCGGGCAGTATAGGAGTTTTAGAAGCATTTACGCCGGCCGAATATTTTTCTAATGAAGCATCTCGTTGCTGAACTTGAGATTTGAGGAAATAGTCTTAGGGGCGATCGTCACTGCACCTCTGCTCAAAAGCTAAAAACTTTGACTTAGATTAAATTTATAACTTTTGGGGTATGACAAATTAGGTTAATTGTAACTGTCACTAAGAGTCATGCTTCATGAAGCAGCTAATTGCTGAACTTGATGTTTTAGAAGAGACTGTTAAGCGCGATCGTCCTTGCACCTCCTACAATTTGAGATGTGAGATGTGAGATCTGAGATTTGAGATTTGAGAAATCGGACTACAGATGACGATCTGGGTTTGGAACTTGTCTACAGTTGCATTCCTTTTAGAAACTGCTATCAGTATCAAAAACTACACACTATGACCTAAATTAAATTTATAACTTTTGGATCTTGACAAATTAGCTCTAAGTCTAATTCATACCGAAAATTTTTTCAGCAGGATTAGGACTCAGGTAAACTGTCACACATAAAGCTTAAATTTTAAGTGTGTAGTTGCGCTTGTGCCCTCTTAGCTTAGGAAATAACGTACAAGCGCAACTACATATTTTTGTTTAATCTACCAGTTGGCCTTAGGCCTAAGAATTATTATCCGATCGCTCCAATGCAAGAACATTGGTTTGTAGTCACGACCTCCGTGCTCAAAGTTTGCAAACCCACTCAATCTAAAATCTAACCTCTAAAATCTTCGATCGCGCCGCCAAACTTGCCACCACCGCGACCAACTCAGCAGGCTCGATCGGCTTGGGCACGTAAATTTGAAAACCTTGCTGCAGTGCCCGTATCCGTTCCTCTACCCTACCAACCGCCGTGAAGGCCAACGCCGGAATTTCCCTGTCCGCCATCTGCGATCGCACTTGTTGCAGCAGAGCCTCTCCGTCAAGGGCCTGTATCCCGATATCGATCGCCAACACATCCGGATTCAGCCTTTCAATCGCCTCCAACGCAGCCTTTCCAGAGCTAGCAGTCTCCACATGGGCCCCGCAATCTTCGAGCACGGTAGAGGCAAAATCCAGGGAATCCGCGTCGATATCGACCACCAATACCCGCACTCCAGAAAGATTGCTGTTGACAAAAGACTCCTTTACAGGGGCTCGCGCCTTGCTTAGAGGAATCGCCAACTCCCCGAGTCCGGCAACAGAAAATCCGCCGTCGCCAGGAAGGTGTTGAATTGGCAATCTCACTAAAAACCTCGACCCTTTTCCGTTCCCGGCCGATTCGGCTTGCACCGTCCCCCCGTGCATTTCCACAAAATGTCGCACTAGGGCCAAACCCAAACCCAATCCGTTGTACGATCGCCTTGTAGAGCTGTCCGCTTGGCTGAACCGCTCGAAAACGTGCGGCAGAAACTCTTCTGAAATCCCTTGTCCCGTGTCGCTAACCTCAATTTCCACAGTAGCGGGCGACAATTTTTCACAGCAAGCGGATTCCTCAGCGGCCAAAGTCCCCTGCATCTTTCGCACGGCCACCTTCACCTGTCCGCCATCGGGAGTAAACTTAATCGCATTCGACAGCAAATTCCAGGCTACCTGCTGCAACCGGCCCGAATCGGCAAAAATCCGCCCGGTAGTGGGGTCGAAATCCGTCACAATTTCAATATTTTTGGCGGCAATCGCGGGCGCGAGAGTATCGATCGCAGCCTCAACAGTCGAAATCACATCCACCCACCGCAAATTCAGCGACAGTTTGCCAGTAATAATCTGCGACACGTCCAACAAATCCTCAATCAGAGTTGCCAGCGATCGTGTATTGCGGTCGATCGTTTCCAGAGCCCGAACAGTCGTTTTTTCGTCAAACTTGCGGTTTCGCAACAGTTGCGCCCATCCCAGCATCGCATTCAGCGGCGTCCGCAATTCGTGGGACAAAGTTCCTAGAAACTCGTCTTTAATCCGGTTCGCGCGCGCCAATTCCTGGGCTCGATCGTGCAGTTCTCTTTCCAACTGCTTGCCAACCGTCAAGTCGAGAATAAAAGCCACAGATTCTTGCCGCTTTTGTGCCAGCAAAACATATCCGATCAACACCGGAATCCGGCTGCCGTCTCTCCTCCAAAATTCCTTTTCGTAGGGAGTGCAAGCCCCCGTTGCTTGTGCCTCTGCCATCCCCTTCTTGTCGAGAGACTGGTACTCCGGCGGTGTGATGTCAATCGAGTTTAATTCGCCGCGCTGCAACTGTTCCCGCGTGTAACCAATTATCCGCAAAAATTCATCGTTGGCCTCGATGATGCCGCCGTTAACATCCCCGAAGATAATTCCTATCAAGTTAGCTTCGGCTAACATTCTCAGCTTTTCTTCGCTAGCTTTGAGTGCAGCTTCTGTTTGCTTGCGATCGGTAATATCTTGGATGTAACCCGACAAACCCGAATCGGAAGGATAAAAACGCATCTTCAACCACTTCTTCCATAAAGGTACGAATTCTTCATACTCGATTGTTACCTTTTCTGCTAATGCTTTGGTAGCCATTTTGTAAAACTGTAAATCAACAGCCCCGGGAAATATATCCCAAATTTTTTGACCGATCAGTTCTGCTTTTTGTCGGCCTAACAGCTCAACAGCTTGGTGGTTCACATAGGTATAGTTCCAATTTAAATCAACAGCGATAAAAGCATCGGTAATGCTTTCGAGAATGTTCGTAACTTTATCGTTTGCCAATTGCAGCGCTTTAGCAGTTTCTTCTGCTTGCAACCTCGCTGCTTGTTCGCGGGACAAAGCCGCAGCGCGTTCTTGTTCGGCCAGTTTTCGATCGCTAATATCGATGTAAGAACCGATGTAACCTGCAAAAGTGCGATCGGGCCTGTACCGAGGTACGCCTGTACCCAAAACCCAGCGGTATTCCCCGTCATAACGCCTCAAACGGCATTCTATCCGGTACTCGCTGCCAGCGTCGAAGGCTTTTTGGTAAATATCCAGACATTCTGGCAAGTCATCTGGGTGCAAGTTTTCCATCCAACCCGTGCCCATTTCTTGTTCCAAAGTTCTACCGGTAAACTCCAGCCAAACTTTGTTAAAGTAATCGCCAAGTTGGTCAGTGCCGGACATCCAAATCATCACCGGCGCGGTATCTGCCATAATCCGAAATCGAGCCTCGCTTTCCTGCTGCTGTGCTTCGGCTTGCTTGCGATCGTTCCGTTCTTGAACTTCCCGCAGGGCCCGCTCAATCGACGGCACCAGCCGTATCAAACGGCGTTTGAGAACATAATCAGTAGCGCCGCTTTTCAAAGTTTCGATCGCCACTTCCTCGCCCAAAGTAGCCGAAACAAAAATAAACGGCACTCCCGGACAAGTAGTGTGGGCGATTTCCAGCGCAGCTATCCCGTTAAAACAAGGCAGCATATAATCTGCCAAAATAATGTCAAAACGTTGTTTTTCCAGCGCCGTGGCAAAGTCTTCTCGAGTTTCCACACACACCAGAGAAAATTGGAGCCCGCCCTCCATTAGATATGCCTCAATCAGTTCGGCATCTAGGGGGCTGTCTTCTACTAAGAGGATACTGAGCGTTTTCACAAAAATTCCTTTTACTTAAATATTAATTATCGGATACAAAATTTGATCGGGCTGCGGCTTTAAGTGAAGCCCAAAAAAATCTTGGGTTTTGAATGGCATAAAAAAATGTAAAAACCAATTGGTTTCATGAGTTGAGCATTCATATCTCAATCCTAACTTCTAATCAAGTCTATTGCTTCTTGCCGCGGGCTGAATCCCCGCTCTGACTTGATTGGCTAGTACGCTTGTTTTTCCTTAACTTTCGTCGGTTTTCCAGGAATCGGCACCGCTGGAGTCTTGCTTGTATGCAGCAGTTTAGCTATACCCTGTTAAACAAATAGTTTTGCACTTCTGGCTAGAAACAACTAGCTATGTAGTAATTTATCTCGCTTGCTACTAACTACTGCTACCTCGTTTGGCAGATTATTTTTTTGTAGTGATGCCCAAGTTAATTCTAGATTGCTTTGCCGCTCCTCTCAAGCTCAAATTCGGTTGAATTCTGCCGTTATTTCCTGAATATCGATCGATCCTGTCAAAAAAGTCAAAGTTGCTGGTCTGTCTGCTTTACTTTTTGCCGGATTTGCCAACCATGCAACTGTTGCATGATTGGCAACTGTTGCTTTGTTTATCCCTGTCGCCCATCAAAAATCCCTTTATACTAAAAAATAGTCGTACTGCATCTATCCAAAGATAGATTTTGTCAGCGACGCTGCACTCAACCTGCCGAGATTCCCCTGAATTCGGTACAGCGAAGTGCCACCCAGCCGAAAATCTGAGAAAGCTCGATCGACCAATTAAATTCCTATACATATCGCAGAAAATTTTCTCTGGACTCCCTACACTTGCACTCCCTGGCTGCATCTGACCGATCGGCTTATTGATTGAACCTACCCAAAGTGTCTTAAAATATACAATACGGTGAGCTGCTGCACAGCCCGCATATATTAAAACCAAGCGCCAACTTGCAATAATTCTTTAAAATAGAGGTACAGCACCGGCGATTCCTAACTCTTCCCCCTCAGAAAGGGTAGGGTTTAGCAAAATTGAAGACGATCGTCTATGGTGACTTCCAGTAAAGCCCGTGCAGTTGCTTTAGTCTCAGCTTTATTCAGGTTATTGGCAACCAGTTACGAGGAGATTTGACCCGCCGTGCTCCAACGCATCAAACAAGACTTAAAAAACGACCTGATCGCAGGACTATTGGTAGTGATACCCTTAGCTACCACCATCTGGCTGACAATTACCGTCGCCAGTTGGGTGATCAATTTTCTCACCAAAATTCCCAAGCAGATCAACCCTTTTGACGGACTCCACCCGATTTTGGTCAATCTGCTAAATCTTTTAGTAGGTCTGGCTGTACCCCTGCTGAGCATCTTAGTCATCGGTTTAATGGCCCGCAACATTTTCGGCAAGTGGCTGCTAGACTTTGGCGAACGGCTGTTGCAGGCAATTCCCCTAGCAGGTTCGGTTTACAAAACCCTCAAACAACTGCTGGGAACTCTCCTCAAATCAAACGACAAATTTCGCCGTGTGGTGTTAGTGGAATATCCCCGGCGGGGAATCTGGACTTTAGCATTTGTGACCGGTACGATCGAGAGTAACGACATCCCACCTCACCTTTCCGGTGAAACCCCGATCGGCATTTTCATCCCTACCACTCCGAACCCCACTACCGGATGGTACGCTATCGTCCCCGAAGCAGATTTAGTCAATTTGTCAATGTCGATCGAAGATGCCTTTAAAGTCATCATCTCTGGCGGCATCGTCAACCCCAGCAACTCAGTTCCAGTAACCCCCGAAAAAATCAAGGGCAAAACACTCGAACCCTTGGTATCCGAATCAAGATACCAGGCTGTTCCAGTCGAAGAAGAGTGAACCAAGACATCTTTAGTGGCCCGTAAGACCGTGTAAACTTTCCCCATAGCAGATAATATTTCGACAAAACCAGCCCAAACCGAGAAAGCCTATACTCAGAAACCGGGTTTCGAGCATAAATCTTAGGTTGGACAGTGAAGTATCTGTAAACTACCCGCCGCTGGCGAGTCAGATGGCTGGTCTTGTACAGCTTTTAGTGGAGTTTTCTGCTAAAGTTCAAGTCCGCGCGCGATCGAAAAACTTCCTAAATTCTCAATTCCTATCTAAAAACTATGAAAAAAGCCCGCGAAACAGCACGCGAACTCGCACTCCTCGGCATCAGCCAACTGCCGACGAATCCAGAACTCTTAGAAGCCAAGAAACTGCAAGATGTTCTCCTCGCCGCCATCCGTACCCTGACAGCAGAAGTTCAAGAATCCCTAGAAGCAGCAGCATCCGAAGTGCAGCGGAGTAGCGACAAACTGCTTGCTAGCGAAATCCGCGCCGCCGATATACAAAGTGCTAGAACAATGGTGCGGGAAGCAGTCGAACTCACCCAAACCGCAATCAACCGTCTCGGTTCAGCAATGGAGTTTCCAGAACTGATCCAGCTAGCCAACCAGCAAGATGTCCGCACCTATGCTTTGCAAATCCTGACGAAAGTCAGCGCCAACCGTGTTCAAGTTGATGAATTGCTCTCGGAAGCCCTTGTAGACTGGCAAATAGAACGGTTGCCCCGGATCGATCGAGATATCATGAGAATCGCGATCGCCGAAATGCTATATCTCGGCTTACCCGAACAAGTCAGCGTCAACGAAGCAGTCCAACTGGCAAAACGCTACAGTGGCGACGAAGGACATCGCTTCATCAACGGAGTCCTCCGCCGAGTAGTCGATAAAATCAATGCAGAAGTTGTTAGTCCCTAGTCCTTAGTCCTCAGTCCTCCGGGTGCTTGGTGACTACCTTACCCGGAGGGTGCACGCCGAGGCGCGAACCTTACCCAGAGTCATTAGCAATCCACAATCCGCAATTGGCAATCCGCTCTAAACTAAGGACTAATAACTATATTCCCAATTTCCTATGGTATTTAATTGGTTTCGTCGCCAGTACAGCGAAAGCAAATCTTCAGAAACAGAGGCAAACCCCCAACAGCAGCAAGATGAGTCGGCAAAATCCCCATCGGTTGAGCCTCAAACAGATGCAACAGAGCAAGGCTCTCCTGCTGTAGCCGAAGATTATCTCAATTGGGCAAAAGCTGCTTACAAAAATATTCAAAAACAGCAAAAACCTGAAACAGAAGTTTCTGAGACAGCAGCGCCCGATGTTCCAGCAGCCGAGGCAGAAAGCGCAGAAGTTGCAGAACCTGCGACTATTGAAGCAACCGAGCCGATCGAACTCGAACCAGCACCCACAGCACCAACTGTTGCAGAAGTTCCAGAAGTGGCAGCACCAGCGGCACTTGAAGCTACCGATGCTCAAGAACTCGATGCAGCCAACCCAGCAGAAATTCCAGAAACTCTGCAACCCACAGTCGGGGCGATCGACATTGCACCTATTGCTCAACAATTAGAAGTTACAGCAGAAAATATAGAAATTGCCGAACCTGCAACAGAGGTTGTAGAAACCGAATCACTCGCATCTGAGGGCGAAGCAGCGGAAGCCCTGCCGTTTTGGGCAAGAGCTCAGGCCGATCGGATGGAGCGCATCGAACGCCTCAAAGAAACAGCCCTTGAAGAACCTGAAGTAATTGCAGCCGCCGCCGAGAGAGCGGCAATTATCGAAGAAATTCCCGGTTTCGCCTTTGACGAAGGCTTCCTGTGGTCTTCAGAAATCTTAGCAAGTCAAGGCCGCCGACCAGACCAAGTATCCGTCGAAGAAATCACTTGGCTGCAAAAACTGCGGAAAGGCTTAGAAAGAACGCGCCGCAGCTTAATTAATCGACTAAAGGCGATCGTCGGTCAAGGCCCGCTCAATCAAGACGCGGTAGCCGAAATTGAGACTTTGCTGCTGCAAGCCGATGTCGGAGTCGCAGCCACCGACATCATTATCACTCGCCTCCAAGAAAGACTCACACAAGAAGTGCTGCCGCCAGAACAGGCTCTAGCCTACCTGAAAACGATTCTGCGCGACATTCTGGACGCTCCCTGTGCCGAAACCGCCGCAGGTAATCCCGCCTACAGCCTGACATTTGCCCCGGAAAAAGACACTTTTAACATCTGGTTGATCGTAGGAGTTAACGGTGCGGGCAAAACTACGACGATCGGCAAACTAGCCCACATTGCCCAAAAATCCGGCTACAAAACCCTAATTGCCGCCGCCGACACTTTCCGCGCCGCCGCCGTCGAACAAGTGAAAGTTTGGGGTTCCCGCAGCGGCGTGGAAATTATTGCCAACCCAGGGAAAAATACCGATCCGGCTGCTGTCGTGTTTGATGCGATCGCCGCTGCGGGCGCCCGAGGCACAGAACTGCTGATCGTAGACACCGCAGGCCGCCTGCAAAACAAGAAAAATCTGATGGACGAATTAAGTAAAATCCGTCGCATTGTAGATAAGAAAGCCCCAGGCGCTACCGTAGAATCTCTACTGGTCTTGGATGCCACACTGGGTCAAAATGGTTTGCGACAGGCAGAAGTGTTCGCAGAATCGGCAAAATTAAGCGGAGTAGTATTGACAAAACTCGACGGTTCTGCTAAAGGTGGTGTTGCCCTAGCAGTAGTGCAGCAGCTTGGTCTGCCAATCCGCTTTATTGGAGTCGGGGAAAGCATCGAAGACTTGCGTCCGTTTTCTAGTTACGAATTTGTGGAAGCCCTACTCGATTTTAGATTTTAGATTTTAGATTGATGAGGCATTTGCCAGCCGCCCCCATCTTTGGGAGGCGGACACAGATCTTCAAAATCTCAAATTATTAACCTCAAACTAGCATCGCAGGACTTGCGCCGATCGCCACGAGCGATCGAGTGAAAAATAAATATCTAGAAACAATACCTTCGTTCTGTTATTACTTGGTTGGGATCAAACCGCGAGGCAAAGCAAGCGTATCAAATTAAGCTCAAATTTAGTATCAGTCGGCTGTCTGAGCACATTCTTCCCGATCTCCCTGGCGCCTCCCCTGATAGTTTGGTGGGACAGCAAATGGTCAAAGTCCCCCTTCTTCTTAAGGGGAGCCGCTGCAGTCTTGGGCCCACCCAAGTAGAGCAAGCAGCGTGGATTTAGGGGGTATCTAGACTCAGCTATAAACGAGATTTCTTAAGAATTTTAGACTTAAGTTGATACAAATGTCCTAGTGCCCAACTTACTCGCTCAAACCAAACTACTTGCTCGATAAAAAAACGGGTTTCTGTTCAAGTGGTCCGTAAGTCCTCAATCATTCCTCCTTCTAACATCGAAAATCACAAATTAAAAATGACTGCTGTGCCTTTGCCTCGCCCCTCACCTCAACCTGCTGACCGCCCACCGGGTCGCAATTCCACCGACGCGACGCCAGTATTTGCCCTCAAAGAACTGGTGGCGCGTTTGCACCGATATCAGCACAACGTTCAAGATATGTTGGGTTCGCTGGGATTTGCCCTGCGAAGTTTTAACAATCTCAACCAATTTTTGGAGTTGGTGCCTTTGGTGGCGACTCGCGTTACGGACGCCGACGGGGGAGCTTTAGTGCTGTTCAAACCCAACGGTCAAGTCAGGTTCCAGCAGTTGCACTGTCAGGAAGGACGGCAGTGCCAAGATATGCGAAAAGCGCTGGAAATAGCCACCAGGCAAGCTACAGCAGGTGCGGGCGCTACTGCTGGATCGTTTTCGGAAACCTCTGGGCAAACTTCTAGTCTAGACCTGCAAGTCGGTCGTTATTTGGGTCCAGATGTTCATTTGTTTGGGGCACCTATTTTAGTCAACAATTTGGAACGCGGACGGCTTTATGTTTTTAGCAGCGATCCGCAATATCTCTGGACTCCCAGCAGACAGAAATTAGTTCGGTTGGTGGCGGATCAAACAGCCGTGGCCATTTGCAAAGACGAACTTACTGTTAAGTTGGCGGAAAAAGACCGCTTAGACAGAGAGTTAGAAATCGGGGCGGAAATTCAATTGCGGCTGCAACCCCGCAGTTGTCCGAAAATTCCCGGCCTTGACGTGGCTGCCCGCTGCCAAACTGCTAGCAGAGTCGGCGGAGATTATTATGATTTTATCCCCGCTGACTATGACCCGATCGGCAAGGAGAATGAGGGGGAAAACCCCCCATCCCTGATCAAAAATCTCAAGTCCAAAATCGACAAGGGCCGCTGGAGCATTGTGATCGGCGACGTGATGGGCAAAGGAGTACCGGCGGGCCTGTTGATGACGATGACACGGGGTATGCTGCGGGCGGAGGTTTTGAACCGCCACTCGCCGTCGAGAATTTTGCAACATTTAAACCGGGTTATGCACGCGGATTTGGAAAATTCCCACCGTTTTGTGACTCTGTTTTATTCGGAGTACGACCCGAAAACTCGCGTTTTGTCTTACAGCAATGCTGCTCACCACCCGCCTTTGCTGTGGCAAGCTGCAACTAATTCGATTGTTCAGCTCGATACTTTGGAGGGAATGTTAATTGGCCTGGATGCTGATTCGCATTACCAAGAAGCCCAAGTGCAATTGCAGCCAGGAGATACTATTATTTATTACACAGACGGATTTACCGATGCTGCTAATCAAAGGGGCGATCGGTTTGATGAGGATAACTTGACCTCGGCTTTTGGGTGGGCCTGTCAAAATTATCAGCAGTCTGAAGAAATTTTGGATTATTTGTTCGATCGCGTACACCAGTTTATCGGTATCGGCAATCGTAACGAAGATGACATGACACTGGTTGTACTTAGGGTAACACCTTTAGCAGGAGAAAATCACCATGATAGTTAATTTAATACCGGAAATTACTGCTGGATTAACCAATTTGATTAATTGGAACGATGTCGCTCACGTGTTAGTTTTAAAATCTCATTTGAGTTCGACGGTGATTTTGGGTCAAAGTTACGAAATTTTTACAAATTTCCAGAAAGCTTGGAACAATTTTGTTTCGACTGGTCAAATAGGAGCTTTTTTTATAGGTATTTTTGTGGGCTGGTTCTTTAAAGGGATTTTTCGTTAGAGTTCTTGTCGAAGAAGGTATCGGCAACGAATTTCAAAGGTTTGTAGCTTAAACTTCACTTCTTTATGATGCAGAAAAAGTTTCACAATTTTGTAGTCCAGACTTCAGTTTTTTCCGATCAAAAGATGTATAAAAAGTTGTTAGTCAGGACTTGAGTTTTTTCTTGCCGAATTGGGAATAGAGGACTAAAGTGCTGACTACAAACCGGAGGAAAGACTAAAGTCTTTGCTACAAACCGGTTTTATAGACTTCTGCAAGAGAGATACAATCTAGTTTTAGCTTGAGCAATGACAACACAACAAAAAACTTGGAGTCAAAGATTTGAATCGGCGCTGCACCCGGCGATCGCCCGATTCAATGCTAGTATTGGCTTCGATATTGAATTGATTGAGTATGACTTGACGGGTTCTGTCGCTCACGCTAAAATGCTGGCCAAAACGGGGATTATTTCCGCAGCAGAAGGCGAACAGTTAGTCAATGGTTTGGAACAGATCCGCCGCGAATACCGCCAAGGACTTTTTGTTCCGGGAGTTGATGCAGAAGACGTTCACTTCGCTGTAGAGAAGCGGCTGACGGATATCGTGGGAGATGCGGGGAAAAAATTGCACACGGCCCGATCGCGCAACGATCAAGCCGGCACCGATACTCGCTTGTATTTGCGCGATCGCATCGCAGAAATTCGCGACCAATTGCGGGAATTTCAAGGGGTTTTGCTCGATCTTGCCGATCGTAATGTGGAAACTTTAATTCCCGGTTACACTCATTTGCAGCGCGCTCAGCCGATCAGTTTGGCTCATTACCTGTTAGCTTATTTTGAAATGACCGATCGCGATTGGGAACGTCTCGGCGATATCTGCAAGCGGGTGAATGTTTCGCCTTTGGGTTGTGGCGCGCTGGCGGGGACGACTTTCCCGATCGACCGACATTATACGGCAGAACTATTGCATTTTGACAAGGTTTATGCTAATAGCTTAGATGGAGTGAGCGATCGAGACTTTGCGATCGAATTTCTCGCTGCCGCCAGCTTGATTATGGTACACCTGAGCCGCTTGTCAGAAGAAATGATTTTGTGGTCTTCTCACGAATTTGGATTTATTACGCTCAAAGATAGCTGCGCTACTGGTTCTAGCATCATGCCCCAGAAAAAAAATCCCGACGTGCCGGAGTTGGTGCGGGGCAAAGCGGGGCGGGTGTTCGGTAACTTGCAAGCCTTGTTGGTAGTAGTGAAGGGACTTCCTTTGGCCTACAACAAAGATTTGCAAGAAGATAAAGAGGCTTTGTTTGATACCGTAAGAACGGTACAGGGTTGCTTGGAAGCAATGACCATTCTGTTGCGCGAAGGAATCGAGTTTAATGGCGAGATCCTCGCTGCTGCTGTTACGGAAGACTTTTCTAACGCTACAGACGTAGCCGACTACTTGGCTGGCAAAGGCGTTCCCTTCCGGGAAGCTTACAACCTTGTCGGCAAAGTCGTCAAAACTTGCCTTTCGGGGGGCAAACTCCTCAAAGATTTGACACTTGAGGAGTGGAAAGACTTGCACCCAGCCTTTGAGACAGACATTTACAGCGCGATCGCACCTCAGCAAGTGGTGGCGGCTCGCAATAGTTACGGGGGTACCGGGTTTGAACAAGTGAGAAAATCACTTATCGCTGCGCGCGATCGACTCGCCTAAACATCTCGCCTAAATATCGTTGAATTATTCGACAAATTCCGGCTGGCTATCTCTCCTTAGAACGATCGTGTTTTCCACTCTGGTTCTAAGTTCGGCAGATAGCCTGACTCAATTAATCTTCAGCAGCAGCCATGTCTTTGTCTCTGCCGCCACCGCTCATGGCGCCCATGCCACCGCCGTTACCGCCGTCAAATCGTCTTCTCTTATTGGAGAACATATCTTGATTTCTCCGCTTGCGAAACTTGCGAGCGTATGCTTGATTTCGTTGTGCCTTCTCTTTCTTGAGATTGCGGCGCTTAGCCATTCTGACCTCACTAATAAACATTGACAGTCCCCGGGCTTTCACGCACGGGGATTCTTAAGGTTGACACTCTGTGCACTCTTGGTGACTGAGATTCTTGGTTCAGCGAAGTCACTTGCTTGCGACAGGATTTCTCCAGCCAAAATATAGGTGTCTTCTCCCCAAGCGTAAATTCCGGTATGCCATACCGTACTCGATCAGTTCTCTTTATGTAGTTAGGTTTTCTTCAAATTTAGCTTTCCTAAACCGCAACACCGTTAGGTGAGACTACGCACTCAACTAATCCAGTTAAGTTTTTACGTTGGCTAGTTATACTCAATTTTAGACCGATGACGATCATAGCACACCCGGTACAAGACCCAGAAAAAAGAACACCGGGATTCAAGTCGCTGAGAATGCGGGCCCGATGAGAGGCAAGGTTTTCGCTCTTGTCGAATATTTCTATAAACTATTGACAAAATGCAACAAATGACTATTTATCCCGGTGACATAGCTCCTGTCTTCAGCCTGCCCGACGCGCAAGGCAATGTCGTCAGCCTTGGAGATTTTCGAGGGCGGCGAGTTGTACTTTATTTTTACCCTAGGGACAATACCCCTGGCTGTACCAAAGAAGCTTGCGGCTTTCGCGACATTTACTCAGACTACCAGTCGCGCAATATAGCAGTCCTCGGCGTCAGTACAGACGGGGCAGGGACTCACGCCAAGTTTGCAGCTAAATATCAACTGCCTTTTCCCTTGCTGTGCGACTCAAACGCCGAAGTCGCTACCGCCTACGGCTGTTACGGACTCAAAAAATTTATGGGAAAACAATTTATGGGAATTACTCGATCGACTTTCGCGATCGACCCAGATGGTAGGATTGAAAAGGTTTATCGGAAAGTCAAACCAGAAACTCACGCGGCTGAGATCCTAGCAGACTTGCCAGAGCTCTGGCGTGAATGAAAAATTAAAAATTAAGACTCCGGAGCTGCAAGCTAGGAGGCCTGAAGTTACTATCTCCTAAACAAGCTTTTGAGTTTATGCGTCGATTGTGGCAAATTGTACAAACTGTGCTGGGACTGATTTTTCGACATCCCGTCACTGGTACTGCGGTGATTCCCGTATTGCCTGACGGACGAATTGTGTTAATTCGCCGCCGCGACAACGGTCGCTGGGCACTGCCGGGAGGTATGGTGGATTGGGGAGAGGATATTCCGACGACAGTGCGCCGGGAATTAGCGGAGGAAACAGGACTCGATTTAGTCAAAATCCGCCGCTTGGTGGGTGTTTATTCGGCTGCCGATCGAGACCCTCGCCTGCACTCGATTTGTATCGTAGTGGCAGCAGAGGTAGAGGGAAAGATGCAAGTTCAGGATACGCTTGAAGTCAGCGAGGTTGAGGCTTTTTTTCCCGCATCGCTGCCGGAGGGTGCCCTCAGCCACGATAACGACCAGCACTTACAGGACTATTTTCAAGGCCTGACAACTTTGGCGTAAATCGGCGGGGCATCCTACTTTGAGAAAAGTCGGAAATTACCTCGCCCTCAAAAGTTTTCTGTTATAACTGGGGAATTAATTTTCACTGTTTTCCTACTTTTATTCACAATCTCTGAACATTAAATTAATCATCTTTTTATTACTAAATATTTAACCGGATGTACTCACCGCTACGCAATTCTCGGGTCAAACTCTCTGTAGGGCAAATTTTCTGGCACGAAGTCGGTCAAGGCCCGAATTTAGTATTTTTGCACGGTTCTTGGCAGGACAGCAGTCAGTGGCTGAGGACGATCGAACATTTAAGTCCCTACTACCAATGCTTCGCACCGGATTTGCTGGGGTTTGGCGACTCGGAACGCCCGAATCTTCATTATTCGATCGACCTGGAAGTAGAATGTCTCGCCCAATACCTCGATACTTTGAAGCTGCGAGAGGTTTATTTAATCGCTCATTCTCTGGGTGGTTGGGTTGCCACCAGCTACGCTATCAAATATCCCGATCGAGTTCAGGGTTTGGTCTTGTTGGCCCCAGAAGGTGTCAAGGTTGGCAATCGGCGGGGGCGGTGGCAGACGGCTAGCTGGCTGATCGGCCAACCACCCCTGGCTTTTTGGTTGCTGCGATCGATCTATCCAATTGCTAAGTTGGTGGGTAGCAAAAAAAAGATTGACGGACTGCTAAAGTTCAGGCAGCAGTTGATGCAGTCCCCAATTGCCGTGCAGTTGCTGTTTCAGCGGCGGCGGGCTGAAATTACAGCGGAGTTAGTTGATGAGAATTTGCCTTTGCTGAAAGCGCCTGTTTTGGTGTTACACGGTTCTGAAGATACTCCCGCAGTTTCCTCTCTCTGTCAATCCTATACTGCTCTGGCTCCTAATGCCGAACTGCAATTGGTCAGTCCGGGGGAAAGCAATTTGCCGCAGGAAGTCCCGGATGTTGTTGCTAAGTATATTCGGGAATTTGCTAAGTGAATTGGGAATTGGTAACACTCAACAGTCAACAGTTAACAGTCAACAATTAACAAGCTAATTCCCCAAAAAATAGCCTCGGCTGCATCAATTAAGCCTGCTGCTGTATCAGGAAAGGCTGCGGTGAGGTATTTTAAAAGCATAGTGCGATCGCCCCCCGTGACCGCTATTTTGCTATAAGGAAACAAACACCGCCAATCTTCAATAAAATCCCTAACTCCTGCCACCGTCGCATACACAACTCCGCTTTGAATTGCCCCAGCAGTGTCTTCCGCCCAGCGGTGCGGCAGATTTTCTGGTAAACTAATTAAAGGTAATGCAGCGGTTTTTTTGCTTAGTGACGATAACTGCAAACCCAAACCTGGTAAGATTGCGCCCCCAACTAAATACCTATTGACATCAGCCCCAGTAAATGTTAAAGCTGTACCAGCATCTATAAGTAAAACTGGCCAACCCAATTGGTTGCCAGCCCCCAGTACAGCCAAAGCTCTGTCAATTCCCAGGGTAGGATAGAGTCCTCCGATCGGCAACTGGTCTAAAGTAATAATTCGGACATTAGGATAACTCTGCCAAATTGCTGTTTGGGGGGTAACTACTGAGGCCAAAATTAGAGGCAGCGGTACTAAAGAAAGTGTGTGAGGACTAGAAAAAGCGGGAGTAGTAGGAAGACAAAGGAGATTGTGAGAAGATACTTCCTCGATCGACCTCATTACTATTTGCACCAAATATTCTGCCTTTTCCTCCTCGGAGAGCGGGGAAACAGCATCAGCATTGAGATGCTCTGTATCCCATGTTTTCTCCAGGGTTTTGCCCACAAATAATCCCCAGTGCAGCCGGGAATTGCCGATCGCCAAAGCTATTTTAATCTGGTCTTTACCTATTAATCCAGATATAAGGTTGTCGGTTCTTGGTGGCGAACTAAAATTGTCGGGAATTGAGTTTTCCATGTCGATAGAGCGCGCCCAAACATTAAACTAAAGATAGATTTTATATTAAGTTTATTCGGTTAAGCGGGCGGTTAACTCTATTTGACATTTGACCAAGTTCCATGCCACGCGCCAATTAGTATTGTGGGCGACAGAGGGCATACTTGCTAAATATAAATATTTGTAAAGCAAATAATTGCTTTGCTCAGGCTGCATCCTTTATAATGTCTTAAGATATTCCAAAAGTCCTGGTAGCTGCGATGGGGCTGTTGGCGGGGTAAGCATAGGTTTAAAAAACCGACTCAATCAAAATACTGTACAACTCCTGAGTAAATATGTCTTTAAAAATACAAGAACACGAAAACCCCTGGCAGAGAGTAACTTCGCGGTTGCCTGAATCTGAAAACTGGAGGCAGGAAGAAAGTCTTTCGCTGCCGGAAGTAGACCAACAAAAAGCCCTAATCGTGCAGATGCAGCAGCAAGTTCAGTTATCAAACTTACTGAACCAAATTAATAACGAAATTCGCAGTACACTTGACATAGAAGAAATTTTGACATCAGCCTGCCGATTGCTGGGGCAAGCCTTAGAATGCAGTCGCGTGAGCATTTTAGTCAAAGAATCAAATACAGAAAAAACTTTAGTCACGCGCGGAGAGTACAACGCGGGGGACTATCCGATCCAACTTGGTATGAAAGTACCGATGACTGACAACCCGCATTTGGCTGCCGTCGTGTCTCAGCAAGAGTCCCTAGCATTGACGAAGTTTCTCGATTTTCCGGGATTGAATCCACAAACCAGAAAAATTGCCGAAGCTTTGGAGATTAAGTCTATGCTGGCAGTAGCTACTCGCTATCAAGGTGAAGTGAATGGCATAATTGGTTTGCATCAGTGCGATCGCGAACGGGAATGGACTGATTGGGAACGGCAGCTTTTAGAAGGGGTAGCGTCGCAATTGGCGATCGCGATCAATCAAGCCAAACTCTATAGCAAAACCAGGCGCCAAGCCGAACGAGAATCGCTGCTGCGGCTGATCGGCAACCAAATTCGCAGTACCCTAGATCTGGAAACGATCCTACAAACAGCGGTGAGAGAAGTCCGCCAAATGTTGCAGTGCGATCGAGTAATCATTTATCAGTTTCAAGACAACTGGCAAGGAAAAGTTGTTGTTGAAGATATGGTCATCCCTTGGCCTTCAATTTTAGGGGATATGGGGGCGGATAAGTGTTTCCGCGGAGATTACGCCGATCTTTACCAGCAAGGGCGAGTCAAAGCCATTAATGATATTTTTAATGCTGATTTAGAGCCTTGTCACGTCGATTTTTTAGATAGTTTGCAGGTAAAAGCTAACCTGATTGTGCCGATTGTTACATCAAGAACTGAAGACAATACCCCCGACACAGCCGGAAGCTATAATCCTAAATTTCCCGGTAGGCTGTGGGGTTTGCTGATTGCCCACGAGTGCCGGGATACCCGCAATTGGCAGCGGCAAGAAATGGAGTTGCTATCCCAGATAGCCAACCAAATGGCGATCGCCATTCAGCAAGCAGAACTTTACAGCAAAGTCCGAGAAGCTGCGGTCAAATCTCAAGCTCAAACCCAGCAGTTGCAGGCTGCGTTAGAAGAATTGCGATCGGCGCAGCAGCAATTGATTCAAAGCGAAAAAATGTCAGGTTTGGGGCAAATGGTAGCGGGAATTGCTCACGAAATTAACAACGCCAACAATTTCATCCACGCTAACTTGTTTCACGCTCAAGAATATTTTAAAGCGTTGAACGAAGCTCTAGAACAGGTAGGTAATGCCTGCCCCGAAGCAGCGGAGGCAATTGTCAGAATCAATGAAGAACTAGAACTCGATTACATTCGAGAAGACTTTGGTAAACTGCTTAATTCAATGCGGGAAGGAAGCGGGAGGATTCGCTCGATCGTGATGACCCTGCGAAATTTTTCTCGTTTAGACCACGCTGAATTAAAACCAGTAGATTTGAATGAAGGTTTAGAAAGCAGTTTCTTGATGCTGCAAAATAAGCTAAAAACAAATATCAAAATAGACAAGCAATACGGCAGTTTGCCGCCAGTCCAATGTCATGCCAGTCAAATTAACCAAGTATTTTATAATTTGATTGACAATGCTTTAGATTCGCTCCAGTCAACGAGCAAACCGGGGGAATTAACCATCCGCAGTTGGCAAAGTGAGCCGGACTGGGTAACAATCTCTGTCCGCGACACGGGAACTGGCATTCCTGCAGAAATTCAAGACAAGATTTTTGACCCATTTTTTACTACTAAACCTGTGGGTAAAGGTACGGGTTTAGGACTTTCAGTGTGCTATCAGGTAATTGTTCAAGCTCACGGCGGCAAGCTGAGCTGCGTCAGTCAGGTTGGCGAAGGAACTGAGTTTATTGTAAAGTTGCCGCTGACAAATCAGAGGATGGTAACTGCATAATTCCTGCTTTAGTCAGATTCACCCTGTTTTGTCACTCTGGCAGTAGTATAGAACCCTTTTGACATCTTGAGGGCGATCGTAAATCACATTACGGATCAGCAATAAATTTGGTTTTTTACCATCGCATTTTTAATAGAATCAGATTTAACTTACGCCCGAACCTCAATTTTCAGAAACTCCCAACAGGGTTATGCGTAGACATATAAAATTCTGAGTATTTTTACTCGTAATAGTCTCTCCTGATTCACTTTTGCCCAGTGAAACAGTGAAAGCTGCCTCTTGGGGGCCGGAATGTGGGATTTAAGCTCTCCTCTACAGATGTGGACAACCCGCTTTTTATAGGGCTGAAAAAAAGATCGTACTTTTTCCGGATAAAACTTCTTGATGATGAAAGTTAAACAAATCTATGTAAATAGGTCTCACTAGGTGTAATTATTTACACTCAATATTTAATCAGGGGCAATAATACCTTCAAATGCTTATTGGGCAAGCATTTTTACTTGATTTACCCGCAGGTATGAGGAAAATTTTCTTGCAGTGATCGATCGCTACAAGAAAGGCCAACCTCTGGTTTTCAGTCACTTCTAATCATTAATTACTCATCATCAAAGGAGAAGCTATGGCTACTTCATTCAATGGTTCTTTAGGTACAACCACTAATTACAGCAGTGTCAGTGATCTAATTGCACAATGGCCTACTGCCGCCCAGAATCAAGGCATCCAACTGTCTGGGATAGCTTTTGATGGCTTTGAAACGAACTACACTAACCCTGCTCCCATCAGCAACCTCACGTTAGCAACGAACGACTCTAAAAGCGGGTTGAGCTACGGCAGTCCCGGTGGTATTGGTGTCTACGGCTCTTATAGTGGTTGGTTTACCGACGCCACTAAAAGTCGGGCGGAAATCAACTTTGACCCCAACACCAATCTATCTCAGGTGCTGAAGGTGAAATGGGCAGATAATAAAGATATCACTAGCGCCACGATCGACCTCAGTGGATTATTTCCCAAATCAAGTTCTACTACAGCGGACGATCAAGGCGATGAAGTTGGTTCGCTGCAACTCTTTAAGGATGGGGCGCGGGTATCGGCCAGCAATTTTACGATCACTCGCCTCAGCGCTCCTGCCACTCCAAAACCGCTCGGTGTGTCTTCAGATGGAGTGACTTTCACTGGCGATCGTACCGATGGCAATTTCACATTGCAGATAGTAGGAGACTCTCTCACCGGCGTTACTTTTGACGAACTGCGGTTCTCCGCCACAGCCTACGCGAACCCCACCGCTGCCTACGCCGCTACCTCCTTCAAAAACGATAGTTCCGACTACCTAGTGCGGAGTATTCAATATCAAGGCATTGATGTGACACCGACGCCGACGCCGACGCCGACGCCGACGCCGACGCCGACGCCGACGCCGACATCTCCAAGTCTCTTCCAGTTCGCCCAACCAAATTACACGGTGGCTGAAGGCGGCGTGGCGACGATTAACGTTACTCGCACCGGTGGCACGGCGGCTGCATCGATTAACTACCAGACTCTTGACGGTTCGGCAAGTTCAGGCACTGCTGCAGATTACACTTCGGTGACGGGGGTGTTGAATTTTGCTGCGGGGCAAACTACCGCTAGTTTCACCGTGCCGACTTTGACTGATGCGATTTCGGAATCGGCGGAAACGGTGAATTTGGTGCTCTTCGGTGGCAATGTCAGTAATCCGTCAATTTTGACGATTAATGATGTGGTGTCAACAACTGTGGCGCCAACTCCGACTCCGACATCTCCAAGTCTTTTCCAGTTCGCCCAACCAAATTACACGGTGGCTGAAGGCGGCGTGGCGACGATTAACGTTACTCGCACCGGTGGCAC
>NZ_JAUBQM010000066.1:0-9131 GCF_036701245.1 Microcoleus sp. Pol14D4 | reverse complement strand
CGTGCCGACTTTGACTGATGCGATTTCGGAATCGGCGGAAACGGTGAATTTGGTGCTCTTCGGTGGCAATGTCAGTAGTCCGTCAATTTTGACGATTAATGATGTTGCGCCAACTCCGGGGACAACTCCGACGCCGACTCCAACTCCAGCAACATCAACAGCAACCCAGTTTGTTTTTAGTGCGGCTACTTTCACCACTCCGGAATCATCTGGCTTTGCTACGGTGACAGTCAATCGCATCGGCCCCAGTACGGCTGCCGGAACCATTAGCTACAGTACTCTTGACGGCACCGCCCTATCAACTGGAGGAACTGCGGCTGATTATGCGTCTACTGCTGGTGTACTCAACTTTGGCCCTGGGGTAACTTCCACGACGTTCAACATCTTTGTCAATGCTGATACTGTGCCTGAAATGACTGAGAGTGTTAACCTATATCTCAACAACGGCCCCGTCGGCACTCCGTCAACAGCAATACTAGACATTATTGACGGTAGCAGCAGTGCATCTGGCAATATCTTCCAGTATAGTGCGTCTAATTACGGCTCGATCGCCACTCAGGGGGGCAACACAACGGTTACAGTTACCCGCTCAAGCGGCTTAGGTGCAGCATCGATTGATTATATTATTCTGGCGGGTACTCCAGGCGCCGGCCCTGCACCTGTATATGGTACCGACTACCTGCTTAACCCGGGCGGCCCCACTGGCGGCACGTTGTCCTTCGCCAACGGCCAACTCAGCCAAACCTTTACTATTCAAGACAACCCATTTAGTACCAATAATGGGATTGTGCGCTTAGGTCTTGCTAACCCCACTGCGGGCTACAGTTTCGGCAGTACAGCGGCAACAAGTATCACTCTCATCTAAGGCTGTTAGTAGGGCGAGGAATCCTTGCTCTACTAATATGTCCCGCAAGTAGTTAAATGCTTTTTATCAGTCTGATTCCTCACTACAGCTTTTTTCAAGAAAGTGAGGTACGCGGGTAAAATCTTCGCTGTGTGACAGTCGCTGGCACCGACAACTAATGGGATTCACCTACAGGGCTAATTGTGGGCGGCTTCGACCCGAATCCCATTGCTGGTGCTAGTTTCGTGGCTTTCAACCCATTTGCTACTTCGGTCTGATAGAACCATTTTTAGGTCGTACTCTTAGATGCTACGCCCGTTATTCGAGTACAACCTTGAACCCTTGTATATTGAAAAAAGTAGATTGCAATTGGCTATTGGGTGGGGGTTTTTGAGATTGTCGGTTTGTGGTAATTATTGTTGGTAAAAACCCGCCCCTAAAATTATCGATTGGATATTATTGTTTTTTTGTGTTTACCTACTTAATCCTTAATTTGTTGACCAGCTTGCTGACACTGTTCAAAGGTTGAGGCGGAAGCTTCCCTATGCCGAAAATATAGTTGCTGATGTATTCTTATCAAAGTTTCGTAAGGGACTGGCTGGGGTAATTGCTGGATTAATTGCAAATATTCGCCATCAGTGCGGCTGGGTTGGTGAATCGCGGTTCCCGCATCATTTAACCGCTGCAACCGCCATGTAAAGACAGCGGCAAGCTTGGCGGTATTTCCCTTGTTGCTGCAACTTTTGCGATCGCAACAACCATTCTGCTACGGACAAATCTTTAATTGTTTGTTTCGCACTTCCATCAGTTGTTTGATTCCTATTTTTGAATTATGAATATAAAAACGTAACAGTTGCTAAATCTGCCAACTCGCCCAGACTGCGAGCAATGCTAAAATTAACCAAAAGGTGGCTTTAGCGATCGCACCCAATATCGAGGAATCAAACCAAGATGGCAATTGGACATTCGGTATATTTTGGGCAGTTTTTAGTTCCCACCTCTCCTGCAATCGCTGTTGCGACTGTCCTAATTGCCAACCCAAATTATTTTTATCAAAGGAACTTTCAGACATAGATGTAAATCTATGAGTAGATTTTTGATTGCGGATTGGAATTTTTTTTCTTCTATCATTATCCCCAAATCCCGGACTTCTTAAAGAAATCAGGGATAAGAAAGCGCGATCGCATTTGACGTTTGATTAGGTTGACTTAAATGCCGAGTTATTGTCCCTAATCCAAATCGCCGCGCGATCGATAATCGCATTTGACTGATATTCTTCTAAAGTGGCGATCGCCGAACCACTTGAACTCAGTTTTATTACCACAGAGATAAGTTTATTGTCAACTGTTTGTAGACCAAAAATTGATTTTATTGAATTTTCCTTCTTCCTCAAATCCGTTACATCCCGTACAGTGCTTTGTTGCCGAACTGCCTTACGCCATAAATTTTGGGATACTTAACAGCCTCATAAGAAATTTTATAAAGATTTACAAAAGAAACGTGTCAGAATGAAAAGAATAAGGTAATGGGTAACAGACAAGGAGGCACTGATGGTAGCGCTGACTGAACGAGTCCAACGCAGATTGACGGTGGAAAAAGTCGAAATTGCCCCTGACACAACGGCAATTCGATGCCTGGACTGGGATAGAGACCGCTTTGACATCGAATTCGGGCTCAAAAACGGTACAACTTACAACTCATTCATCATTCGCGGTGACAAAACCGCCCTCGTCGATACCTCGCACGAGAAGTTTCGCCAGCAGTACATGGAAACTCTGACGGGCGAAATTGACCCCAAAGAGATTGACTATCTAATTATCAGCCACACCGAACCAGACCACAGCGGTTTAGTCAAAGACGTGTTGGCGCTGGCACCCCAAGCGATTGTCGTGGGGGCGAAAGTAGCAATTCAATTTTTAGAAAATCTTGTACACCAACCATTTGAAAGATTGGTAGTCAAAAATGGGGACAAACTAGATTTAGGAAACGGCCACATTATCGAATTTGTATCGGCCCCGAACTTGCACTGGCCTGATACTATTTTCAGCTACGACAGCAAAACTCAAGTGCTGTTTACCTGCGATGCTTTCGGGATGCACTACTGTTCCGACAGCACCTTCGATGACGATTTAGCAGCAGTTGAGGAAGATTACCACTTTTATTATGAGTGTTTGATGGCTCCCAACGCTCGATCGGTACTCGCTGCGATGAAGCGGATGGCAGAGTTGGGAGAAATCGGTACAGTTGCGACCGGTCACGGGCCCTTGCTGCGGCACAATGTTGTGGAACTTACGGGACGCTACAAAAAGTGGAGCCAAGCACAAGCTAAGGCAGAAACTACTGTAGCGGTATTTTACACCTCCGACTACGGATTTAGCGATCGACTCAGCCAAGCGATCGCCCACGGTATCACCAAAACCGGTGTCGCCGTGGAAATGATGGATTTGAGAATCGCCGACTTGCAAGAAGTTGCGGAACTTGTCGGTAATGCTGCCGGTATCGTAATTTGTTCGCCGCCGAGTAGCGGTACTGCTGCTGCGAATGCCGAAGCTGCCATCAACACAGTTTTAGTTGCTGCTAACAACAAACAATCTTTCGGTTTGTGCGAATCCGGCGGTGGCGATGACGTATCTATTTACCCGCTGAGAAACAAGTTCAAAGAGTTGGGTTTAAAAGAAGCATTTCCCAACATTTTAATTAAAGAATCACCGACTGAAGCGAGTTATCAACTTTGCGACGAAGCCGGCACTGACTTAGGACAGTGGCTGACGCGGGACAAAGCAGTCAAACAGATGAAATCCCTCGACAGCGACCTCGATAAAGCTTTGGGACGAATCAGCGGCGGACTGTACATCATCACCGCCCAAAAAGGCGATGTTAGCGGTGCGATGCTAGCTTCTTGGGTAACGCAAGCAAGCTTTAAACCCCTGGGTTTAACAATAGCAGTAGCGAAGGATCGGGCGATCGAATCGATGATGCACGCGGGAGATAAATTTGTTCTCAACGTGCTGGAAGAAGGCAATTATCAAACTTTGATGAGGCACTTTTTAAAGCGTTTTGCTCCTGGTGCCGATCGATTTGCCGGAGTTAAAACTCAGCCTGCAACCAACGGTTCTCCGATTTTGACAGAGGCTTTGGCTTACATGGAGTGCGAAGTTGTCAGCCGGATGGAACTTTCGGACCATCATATCGTATATGCGATCGTCGATAGCGGCCGCGTATCCAATCCCGATGCACTGCCTGCCGTTCACCACCGCAAAGTCGGAAATCACTATTAGGAAGCAATTTCGGCAACGAGCAGTGTACGGGGTTGAACGGATTTAACGGACTCTTTGTCAGGGGAGAAACGTGATTTCTTGTACGCAGTGGCTCTCAAAGTAAGGTGCAACCTCAGCACCTTACCAGGCTCTCAAAGTAGGGTGCAATCTAAGCACCTTACCGGGCAAACCGTTGTCATTTTGACTGCATTTTAACTAGGGGAATTGCCAATGCCTGCCAATCTTTTAGAAGACCGAGATTACACAATTATTATTGCCAGAAGCGATGCCAGCCGAGACGCCCAACATCCTTGGTACGAGGAATGGGTAGAAGCACAGGCATCTCTGATCGACTTAGCAAAAAAATGTCAGGAATTTGACACCGACGGCATCACTCTTTACGAAGCTTCTACTCCTATGTGGAAGTATAAAAATTCCAATGTTGCCCGGTTAGCTGAAATTTTGCAGCGACAAAATACGGAACCGGATTCAGCAAAGCCGACTGCAATTAATTTGGAAGAAGCTCTTAAAGCAAGTTTTAGCGATTATTTCGCCAACAAAACAGATGGCAAAGGTAAGAAAGGAGCAATAATTGTTGCAGTCCTAGATCAAAAACCAGAAAATACCGCTGCAGTCGCTGAAATTCTTGTAAGTGCGGCAAATAAAATAGAGAAAGATGAAGAAATTGGAGTCAGCTTTATCCAAATTGGGGATGATTTGAAAACCAGGGAATTTCTGACTGACCTGGATACCAATTTACAGGGTAGAGGTGCAAGGTTTGACATTGTAGATACCAAGTTTTGGCACGAAATCAAAAGAAGTTCTGTAGTTCAGTTTCTCATAGGTGCAATTAATGACTAACACTTTGACTCCAAGACTGGCTTCTGATACCAAACCCCGCGACGTGCAGTTTATCCCGATCGCACTCGATACTTTTATTGTGCGATCGCGCACTTGGGACAGACTCAAATTTGAAGTCGAGTATTCGCTGCAAAAGGGTACAACAGCAAATAGCTATATTATTCAAGCTGACCAAACTGCTTTGTTCGACCCGCCGGGGGAATCTTTTACTCAAAATTACCTGGAATTTTTGCAGCAACGGGTGGACTTGACAAAGCTGGATTACATAATTTTGGGGCATTTCAATGCTAACAGGTCAGTAACAATTAAAGCTCTGTTAGAATTAGCTCCTCAAGTAGCTTTGGTTTGCACGAATCCAGCAGCAATTAGTTTGCGCGCCGCTTTTCCCGACCAAGAATTAAACATTATGATCGTTCGGGGAGAAGAAACTCTCAACTTAGGAAAAGGTCACGCCTTAAAATTCATTGCGACTCCGACTCCCCGCTGGCCAGATCAACTTTGCACCTACGATCCGCAAACTCGAATCGTGTTCACGGACAAACTATTTGGAGCTCACGTTTGCGGCGACCAAGTATTCGATGAAGGGTGGAGCGTTTACAGCGAAGATCGGCGCTATTATTACGATTCTCTGCACGCATCTCAGGCCAAACAAGTGTTGGCCGCAATGGATAAATTAGCGGATTTACCCACAGCATTTTATGCTCCCGGTCACGGCCCGATCGTCCGTTACGGCCTTAATGAACTGAGCAATTTGTATCGGGAATGGAGCCAGCAACAAAATTCAAAAGACTTGACAGTTGCTTTGATTTATGCTTCGGCTTACGGAAATACGGCGACTTTAGCGCAGGCGATCGCCAAAGGAATTACGAAAGCCGGCGTTGCGGTGGAAAGTATCAACTGCGAATTTGCCGAACCGGGAGAAATTAAAGAGGCGATCGAAAAATGCGCGGGATTTATCATCGGAACTCCCACTCTAGCAGGACACGCTCCGACGCAAATTCAAACTGCTTTGGGAATTGTTTTATCTACCGCAACTAAGAGCAAACTAGCGGGGGTTTTCGGTTCTTTTGGCTGGAGTGGAGAGGCTATAGACTTAGTGGAAAATAAGCTGAAAGATGCCGGCTATCGAATTGGATTTGAGCCGATTCGAGCCAAATTCAAGCCGACGGCGGCGACGATTCACGAGTGCAAAGAAGCGGGAACGGATTTTGCTCAAGCTTTGATTCGATCGCAAAAATTGCGGGCACCGAAACCGCAATTAGCAGCAGGGAGCGATCGCACTGAACAAGCAGTAGGGAGATTGGTTGGTTCGCTGTGCGTACTCTCGGCGAAGCGGGGGGAGGTTAGCAGTGCGATGCTGGCTTCCTGGGTGTCGCAAGCAACGTTTAATCCGCCCGGTGTGACGATTGCGGTGGCAAAAGATCGATCGATCGAAGCTTTGATGTACGCCGGAGATAAGTTTGTGCTGAATATCTTAGCCGAAGGGCGACAGTTGCGGAAGTATTTCATGAAAAACTTTGCTCCGGGAGAAGACAGATTTGCGGGAGTCGAAACAATGGAAGCTAGCAACGGCTGTCCAGTTTTGACTGATGCTCTAGCTTATCTGGAATGCGAAGTGATAAGTCGGATGGAATGTGGCGATCACTGGGTAGTTTATGCGGCGGTTGAAAACGGTCATTTGCTGAAAAATGACGGAGTTACAGCGGTGCACTACCGGAAATCTGGGAGTCATTATTAAATCGAAACAATCTCGCAGAAACCTGTTGTTGTAGGGCGGTACCCTCGTACCCCCTCTTATTTCTTTTTACCCTGACCTTCTACTTCGCTCAGGAACCGAGACTTGACCGCTCGCGCAGCCGAAGGGCATTATTCCTGATGCTAAGATAGCTTTTTAAGTTCTTCTGCGGTTTCGTTGAGGAGTTGCGTACTGAGTTTAACTTGAGCAAGACTACTCCCAGTTTCTGTTGCTCCTAAATTAACATTGTTCATGGCCTCAAGCACTTGTTGAATTGCGACCGCCTGTTGGTTAGCATTCAGAGAAATCTGTTTGTTGTTCAAAAATACTTTGTCAATCGCATCTGCTACACCCGCAAAAATTTCTGTTGTCCCTTGAGCTTGTTTAATACCTTGCTCCGCTGTTTTTGCTCCTTCATTCGTTACTATCACCGTATGGTCGATCGCCACTTTAATTTCTGTCACCAGAGTATTAATTTTCTCGGCTGATTTTTTGCTTTCCTCAGCTAGTCGGCGAATTTCTGTCGCAACTACAGCAAAACCCTTACCATTTTCGCCAGCACGGACTGCTTCGACTGTGGCATTGAGAGCCAGCATATTGGTTTGGTTAGCGATATCGGCTACTAGGTCAGAAATTCCACCAATTTTAACAGCATTGTCGCTCAAATAGGTAATCTGTTTGGTGATCGCTCCTACTTTTTCTTGAATAGTTACTATCCCCTTCATGGTATTTTCTACGGATTTATTACCGGAATCAGCTAGTGTTAGCGCTTGATGAGCCGAGACTGCTGATGCTTCTGCTTGCTTGGCTGAAAGTCCCGAAGCAACACCTAACTCATTCATCGTCGCAGTCGTTTGATTCACAGCATTAGCTTGTTGAGACACAGTGTGTTCCTGCTGAGCCACGGCGGCTGTGATTTGCGTTGAAGAAGAGACAATCTTCCTCACAGATTGTACTATTGGGTTAACAATCTCACGGCTGACGATCGCAGTCAGGAATGCTGCAGACAACAAAGCGAAGATGAGAGTAAGCAGTAGCAGGACGGTCAAATGCCCAATCTTCGCTTCAATTTGATCGTGTTTTGTTGCGCCGACTTTTCGCTGAAGGTCGATTAGTGCTGAAAAGTCATTAACTGTTTCGGCACCGAAGGGAGTTGTCGTAGCTGCGCGATACTCTGCTGCTTCCTTAACTTTGCCTGCTTGCTGCAACTCAAACCACTTAGGTCTAGCTGCAACATACCTTTGATAAATATCTTGCACTTTTTTGAAAGCTGCTTGCTCTTCCGATGTGAGTTCACCTTTAGCATATTCTCGCAGGCTATCGTCAATTATTTTGTATAACTGTGGCTCTTGCGCCAAAATTTCAGATCGCTTTTCAGGTTGAACTATAAACTGGGGGAAGCCGTAACGAAGCTTCCACAAAGCCGACTCGGCGTTGGCTAGAGCAACTGTCCCCTTAACTTGATATGTGTACAATTTCTCCGCATCTTCGGCTAGTTCAACTGTGTTTCGCCAACCAACAAACCCCACACCTGCGAGTAAGGCTATCAAAGCTCCAAAGCTAGCCAATAATTTAGCCTGAATCCCTAAGTTCATTGGATTTTAGATTTTATATTAAACAGAATAAGGAATAACTAGGCTTTGTCAAGCTCAGCATTCTTTTCCGGCCACAGATAAATAGCGCCAGAAATCAAAGTTAAAGCCACAGAAACCCAAAAAGCAATTACTGCAGGAAAATTCCACGCTTCAGACAGAGGAGCAATTAAAAGTGCGATCGCCACAATCTGACTCACCGTCTTCAACTTCCCCCAAATATTAGCTCCAGAAATCGTAGTTTTATTAACACGCCACCCCGCAATTGTCAACTCTCTTCCCAAAATCAAAAACACTCCCCAAGCCGGGACTCTACCCAACTCAATCAACACTAAAAGCGGCGCGAGAACCAACAATTTATCCACCAAAGGATCGAGAAACTTACCCAAATCGGTAATTTGATTCAGCTTCCTAGCCAAATAGCCGTCCAGCCAATCAGTAGCGGCAGCTACCACAAAAATCGCGGTGCAAATCCAGCGGCTTTGAGCGCTTGGGTCGTACAAACCGTAGAGCAGGAAAGGTACTCCCAGCAAGCGAGAAAAAGTAATCAGATTAGGCAAATTCATAATAGATAGGACTAAGGCAAACTGGAAAATTAAACAAAGGTATGTAGTTGGGCTTTAGTGCTCTTAGCTTAGGAAAGAACCCTCAAGCGCAACTACCTACATAAAATTTAACGCTATTTGTGACAGTTGGTCTTAATCTTCATATAAAGAATTTAGCCAACGAAACAGTGTAAGGTATTTAACGAATGTAACCTATCTCCATTTGTGACAAGTTAAGAAAAAGTGCAAATTGTCAAGGGGGTAGACCAAAAAAGGTAAAATAGGATGAAACCTTTA
>NZ_JAUBQM010000065.1:0-38806 GCF_036701245.1 Microcoleus sp. Pol14D4 | reverse complement strand
CCGCTTTTATCAACAAGGTATGCGGGCCGCAACCCTTATACAGTCTATCTCGTAGACCTTTTTGTCACCCCCCCAGGCCAAAGTCAATAATTTTTAATTGTTCCGTTTCCCGGTTGTAAACAATATTCGAGGGGTTAATATCTTTGTGGATGATGTTGGCGCCGTGAATTTGCCCTAAAATTTCAGTGGTGGCGATCGCAAGGAGCAAAAATTCCTCCAGAGTAAATTTTCGTTGCTGCATCCAAACTTTCAAGGATTCGCCGCCAAAGTCCTCCACAAACATCACGAGGCTGTTTTGGTATTTTTGCAAGTCATAAACTTGTATGACTCCCGCCTCTTTTAGCTCTTGGGTGATGCGGTATTCGGTGCGATAGCGCACTAATTCTTGAGGTGTGGGGTAGCTTTCTTTGAGGAGTTTGAGGATAATCGGCCCTTTATCTGCTTCCCGAATCGCCCGGTAAACCAGAGAGTTGACACTTTCGTAAAGAACCGCCACAACCGCAACGCCTGGAATAGAGAGCATATTGATTTTTATGGTAAATATTAACGCGGAGTCAAAACGCACCAGCTTTGTGTAGAGAATAGCGCGTTATAAAGGCAAAAAAAAGGTTTGTTAACAAATGTTTAGTTTTTCGGGTGCCAGCCTGCCAATACTTTCGGGTTGCCCCGATCGCGATCGCCTAATTTGTAGAGTGCCTCAACAGTCGATCGCACTTTTTCTGTCATTTTCAGCCCACATTACGCAGCCTGGGTGTGACACAGCATAATTACGCATAAAACTCTATTTTTAAAATAATAAATTATGGCTTTAAAAAGTTTTTTATCAGTCAATGTACGGTATAAAACTATAAATTATAGCTTTATTGCTGGCTAATAATAAGTAAAAACCGATTGTGACAGTTGAGGGTGCAGAATGTGGGTTTCAGGTATAGCAACCGCCCTGATGGTGACGACGTTCTTAATCGCTAAGTCTGCGCCGCAGTTGACCGCACTGAGCAGGTAATACCTTAAAGTTATAATTGTCAGATACGTGCTCTGCCAGCTCAAAGCTAATGAAACTAGCCTTCTTTTCTATACAGGGTGCTGCAATGCTAGCGATCGCAGCCACTATTTTGAGTACAGCAGTGGGACAAGGACAACCCATTGTTCCCGCACCCGATGGCACTGGCACTACTGTCACGCCTGACAACGGCGAGCGCTTGAATATTACAGGCGGTCAAACTTCGAGAGATGGAGCGAATCTTTTCCACAGTTTTCAAGAGTTTGGACTTACCGAAGGACAGATTGCTAATTTTATCTCTAATCCCGCTATTCGGAACATTCTGGGTCGGGTAGTAGGCGGGAATCCTTCTATTATTAATGGTTTAATTCAAGTTAGTGGCGGCAATTCCAACCTGTTTTTAATAAATCCTTCGGGCATTATCTTTGGTTCTAATGCTAGCTTGAATCTTCCGGCGGCTTTTACGGCTACTACTGCTACTAACATCGGTTTTGATTCTGGTTTGTTTAATGGGGCTGGAGCGAACGATTACAGTTCGCTGATAGGGACTCCGAACACTTTTTACTTTAATCTCAGCCAACCGGGAAGTATCCTCAATGCAGGTAATTTAGGTGTTTTACCGGAACAAAGTATAAGTTTAATTGGCGGCACAGTTGTCAACACTGGTTCCCTCAATGCTCCCCAAGGTAATATTATTGTCGCTGCTGTTCCCGGTGAGAATGCTGTTCGGATTAGTCAAGAAGGGCATTTATTAAGTTTAGAAATAGGAGCTGTTGACGGGGGATTGTTGGCAGAGAATGGGCAATTATCTCTGCCTTTGTCTATTCCGCAATTGCTTGCGGGCGCAGGTAGGAACTCTGCTACTGGTATTTCCGTTAACGGTGCAGGAGAAGTGGTTTTGACTGCGGGTTTGAGGGTGGAAAGCGGGGATGTGGCGATCGCTAGTTCTACTGTTAATAGTCAGAATGCTACACTCTCGGCAGCACGTAATCTCACTTTGGTAGAAAGCCAGCTACTTACTGAGAACAATTTGTTTCTGTTGGCAGGAGATACGGTGCGGGTGCGGGATGGAAGTTATCCTTTCAGGGCGATCGCGGGTGGCAATCTTACTATACAAGGTAATCAAAATATTGATATCTTCGCGCTAAATTACCCTAACCCTGCATTCCAATCCGCAGGGGATATCACATTATTGAGCAATGGCAATGTTTCGGGCGATGCTCACTTCGCTGCGGGAGGTAATGTAAGTATTCTCACATTGTCGGGCAACGGTGGCAGTTTTTTGAGTTTGTACGACCCGATTATTAGCTCCGAGGGAGATGTGAGATTTGGAGATTATACTGGAACCTCACTTAAGGTAGAAGCAAAAGGCGCGATCGCGGCGGGAGATATTACTATCACTGGGCCAGATACTACTTTGTCAGGTTCCGCCGATCCAGATGCGGCAGTGCTTTCAGGTAGTGCAGCTTTAATTCTGCGATCGGGCGTTTCGACTCTGGCGAATCCTGCGAATCTGCCGCCGAATGTCACCGCAGGGGAGACATTTTTTGCTTCTGGGAGTGTTGCTTCGGGCAATAGCATCGGAGTGGGAGCGATTTCGACAGCAGGCGGGCCTGTGATTTTGGAGTCTGGAGGCGACATTGCGCTGGATGCGATCGCCACTTCTGGCGGTAATATTACTCTCAATGCTGCCAGCGATATCGCCGTTACAGGCACTCTTCAGTCTACTGGCGGCAGTATTGACCTCACGGCTGGCAATCTTCTGACAGTCAGCGGCACTTTTACAGATAGTAACAATGTAAATGCGAGCATTTCCAGCGCTAATGGCACAAGTGGCGGCGCGATCGCGATCCGACACGCAGGGGGCACTACTACACCTTTTATTGTCGGCGATGCGACAACGAATGGGACGGCGGGAGCCATTACATCAGGTTCCGAGACAATTTCGCCACTGTTTGCGGTGGCGGTGCCGCCCAGCAGTTACACTCAGGGCAATATTGCGATCGTTACTTCTGCACCATCTCCAACGCCGGAACCGACACCATCTCCAACGCCGGAACCGACACCATCGCCTACACCGGAACCAACACCATCGCCTACACCGGAACCAACACCATCTCCAACGCCGGAACCAACACCATCTCCAACGCCGGAACCGACACCATCTCCAACGCCGGAACCGACCCCATCTCCAACGCCGGAACCAACACCATCTCCAACCCCACAACCAACGGCATCTCCAACCCCACAACCAACGGCATCTCCAACCCCACAACCAACGGCATCCCCATCACCTGCGCCATCTTTAATACCAGAACCAACGCCATCACCCGCGCCATCTTTAATACCAGAACCAACGCCATCACCTGCGCCATCTTTAATACCAGAACCAACGCCATCACCCGCGCCATCTTTAATACCAGAACCAACGCCATCACCTGCGCCATTTTTAATACCAGAACCAACGCCATCACCTGCGCCATTTTTAATACCAGAACCAACGCCATCACTTGCGCCAATTCCACAAGCAATACCGTCTCCGATATTAGTTGTGCCCTCCATTGCGCCTGAAAGGCTAGCCCCGATGCCATTACCTACTCCGACACCAACTTTATCTCCGTCTCTTGATGCCACCTTCCCCTTACCGGATATTTCAATTACCAATGCGATCGCCCAATCTGGCAACCTGAATAGCATTAATAGAATTGAATCTCTTTTTAACTACAGATCCGATTGGGTAAGCGAAGTTGTCCAAACGGCATCGCCTCTAAGTAGAGTTAGCCTTAGCGATATCACACGACTGATCGATAGAGGTGATATCCCACAAGCCAGTTTCTTTATCGATATCTTCTACAGTGAACAAGTTGGATCATACATTAACCAGCAAATCAGGCGGGATTTGCAATCTTTTACGGCCATACAGCAAAGAATTAGAGCGATCGCTAGCCAAACTGGTAAAAAACCAGCCATTATCTACACCTTAGCTCGCCCTGAACAATTAGACCTGATCATCGTTCCCCCTACAGGCATCCCAATTCACAAAAGCATCCCCGCCGCCCGGCGCGAAACTCTGATGCAAGTCGTCGCCAATTTCAGATTGGAACTCCTTAGTCCCAGCAAAATCAATACTCAGAGCTATTTGCCAGCATCCCAACAACTTTACCAGTGGATAATTGCTCCCTTGGAAGCTGATTTGAAAGCTGAGGGCATCGACACCCTAGTTTTTAGTATGGATGCGGGGTTACGATCGCTCCCCTTAGCCGCCCTCCATGACGGTTCTCAATTTCTAGTAGAAAAGTACAGCATCGGACTCATTCCCAGCGTCAACTTAACCGATACTAGCTATGAAAGTGTTAAAAATGCTGAAGTTTTAGCAATGGGAGCCTCACAATTTACCAATAACGAACCCTTGCTAGCAGTGCCTGCTGAACTTAATGCTATTGCCTCCGAATGGAAAGGCGAATCTTTCCTCAACCAAACCTTTACTCTCAATAATCTGAGGTCGCAACGCACCGCCCAAGCCTTTCGGATTATTCACCTCGCTACTCACGGATATTTTAAGTCAGGATCACCGAGTAATTCTTACATTCAGTTATCAGATAGCAGGCTAACACTCGATCGCGTGCGCGAACTAGGGTGGAATCAACCACCTAAAGTTGAACTATTGGTGTTGAGCGCTTGTAAAACTGCTGTGGGTGATGACGACACCGAATTAGGTTTTGCGGGGTTAGCTGTGCAAGCGGGGGTGAAGTCGGTTTTGGCGAGTCTTTGGTCTGTCAGCGATGAAGGTACTTTAGGGTTAATGGCTGAATTTTACCATCACTTGAAAGTTGCGCCGATTAAAGCTGAAGCTTTGCGACAGGCTCAAATTGCTATGATCGAAGGTCAAGTTCGCATAGAAAATGGTCGTTTAATTTTGTCAAACTCAAATAAGGATTTAGAATTGCCGCCAGAATTAGCTAAACTGGGTAATGAAAATCTCTCCCATCCTTATTATTGGTCGGGATTTACGATGATTGGGAGTCCTTGGTAATGTCATTTTGATAAAAGCGAAGCAATTCCAAAATCTGGCGATTTCTTCGTTTATCGCAATGACAGAAAATTGCTTTGTTTCTCGTAATGACATAGTGTAAGTGCAGAAATACTAACAAAGTCATTGCCAGAAACAAAGCAATCGCAATGACTTTAGGGGTGGCTCGCAATCAAATGCTAGTAAGTGCATAAGTGCTATTTGAGCGATACATATAAACTTTGAAAAGTAAAGAGGTTGCATGATGATACAGCAAAAACTTGTTTTAAATCTAGTTTTTATTGACCAAAATGTTAAAGATTACCAGAGTTTAATTAGGGACGTTGCCCAAAATACTGAAGTAATTATCCTAGATGAAACGCTCGATGGCATTGAGCAAATTACCGAAAGGTTAGCAATTGAACAAAATATAGAAGCAATCCACATCATCTCTCACGGCAGTCCAGGTGCGGTACATTTCGGCGCAAATATACTCAACAGCAGCAACATAGAAAGTTTCGCCCCTCAACTCAAACAGTGGCGCAAAGCATTAATTCCCGGTGCAGATATTCTCCTTTATGGGTGTAATGTCGCGGCTTTTAATCAGCCCTGGCGAATAGAATTCGCGGCTGTACAAACAAATTCCGCCTACGCGGACTATGGAATTTCAACCCGCACAAACGGGTTTAGTTTGTGTAGTGGCGGTTTGAACCGCCCAGTTGAAAGTGCTGCAAAGCCCACAAAACCTAACCAATTCCTCCAACGCCTGAGTGAGTTAACTGGTGCTGACATCGCCGCCTCCTCCAACCTTACCGGCAATGCCAAACTAGGGGGAGACTGGCAACTGGAAGTACAAATCGGTAAAATTGACGCGCCTTTAGCCTTCACTGAAGCTGCAAGACTTAATTACGCATCAGTCTTGGCGGCGGGTGACTTAGATCCCACATTCGGGACTGGTGGCAAAGTTACTACTGATTTTAACGGCTATACTGACTGGATCAATGCAGCCGAGCTCCAAAGTGACGGCAAAATCGTCGTGGCAGGGTATGCCTCTAATGGTACTTCCACTGACTTTGCCCTAGCCCGCTACAATGCTGACGGCACACTGGATACCAACTTCGGTACGGGTGGCAAAGTCACTACAGATTTTAACGGCTTCGACGACACTGGTAATGCCGCCTCGATCCAAAGTGACGGCAAAATCGTCGTGGCAGGGAAGGCCTCTAATGGCACCTATACTGTCTTTGCCCTAGCTCGCTACAATACTGACGGCACTATCGATAGCAATTTCGGTACTGGCGGCAAAGTCACTGCTGATTTTAACGGCTCTAACGAATACGGTATTGCCGTATCCATCCAGAGTGACGGCAAAATTGTCGTGGCCGGGCAGGCCTATGATACTGGCAGTGGCAACAATGACTTTGCTCTAGTCCGCTACAATGCTGACGGCACACTCGATACCAGCTTCGGTACTTTCTTCGGCCTGGTCACTACCGATTTTTACGGCGGTGACGACGGTATCGGTGCCGTCTCCATACAGAGTGACGGCAAAATCGTCGTGGTGGGGTCTGCCAATAATGGCAACGACTATGACTCTGCTCTAGTCCGCTACAATGCTGACGGTACACTTGATACCAACTTCGGTACTGGCGGTAAAGTCACGGCTGATTTTAACGGCTTAAACAACGACGACAATGCCAGAGCCGTTTTCATCCAACCTGACGGCAAAATTGTTGTGGCGGGGTTTGCCAATGATGGCGGCAATGATAACTTTTCCTTAGCCCGCTACAACACTAACGGCACACTCGATACCAACTTCGGTACTGGTGGCAAAGTAACTACTGATTTTTACGGTAGCTTCGACTATGGTGTAGTAGCCGACCTCCAGAGTGACGGCAAAATTCTCGTAGCAGGGTCTGCCTTAAATGGTGGCAGCAGCTATGACCTTGCCCTAGCCCGTTACAACACTAACGGCACACTCGATAGCAATTTCGGTACTGGCGGCAAAGTCACTACTGATTTTTACAGTGCTTCCGACGGTACCGGTGGCCTGTCAATCCAGAATGACGGCAAAATTGTCCTGGCGGGGAATGCAACTAATGGCAGCTATACTGACTTTGGTCTAGCCCGCTACGGGACTCCCGATATTGCGATAACTTCACCCACAATCGCCGCTGCTAATATTATCTCCGGTACTCTCAAGCAGCCGCTATATCAATTAAATTTAGCCGTAACTGGTGTTAATACCCAATTCACTGGTTTAACTGCTACCACCGGTGGTACTTATCAAACTTCTGACATTGCTACCAATGGCTTCCAACTCTGGTATTCCAGTGATAATCGCTTGGATGCCAGCGATACTGTTTTGAAAACTCTGCCACCTGTCGCTACTGGCAGCAACTTAGCTTTTACAGGACTTTCTCAACCTATCAATTCTGGCACAACAGGCTATTTATTCCTAACAGCCGACATAGCAACTGGTGCGACTGATGGAAATACAATTAACATTCTTCCACCCACTTTAGCCAACATTACTTTTACAGAGGGAAACAAAAGTGGAACGCCGACATCTAGCGGGTTACAGACTATTGTTACTCCTCCTACAGTAACATCCATCGTTCGCGCTAACCCCAATCCGACTAATTTATCTAGCCTGAATTACACCGTAACCTTTAATAAGACTGTAACCGGAGTAGACAGCGGAGATTTTGCTCTTGTACCCACAGGCATCACGGGTGCAAGCATAGCCGGAGTGACCGGTAGCGGCAATACTTATACTGTCAGCATCAATGCGGGTACTGGCAGCGGTACTTTAGGGTTAAATTTAGTAGATGATGACAGCATTAATACCTCTGGCATACCGCTGGGCGGTACTGGTACTGCCAATGGCAATTTGACTGGAGAAGTTTACAGCATCGATCAAACATTGCCAACGGCTAGTATCAATCCTATTGCTGATATTACGACAGCAGGTGGTACAACGCAGAGTTTTACTGTTACTTTCAGCGACGATAATGCCATAGATGTTAGCAGTTTGGATAGTTCGGACTTTCTAGTAAATTGGTCAGGTGGTACAATTTCTGGTGCATTTGTCAGCGTCGATACTAACAGTAACGGTACACCTCGGACGGCAACTTATTCTCTGACTCCGCCTGGGGGAAGTTGGGATGATACAGATAATGGCAGTTACGCTGTTAATTTGCAAGCATCGCAAGTAAAAGATACTTTTGGCAATCAAGTTTTAGGTAGCAATTTAGGCAGTTTTACTGTTAACATTCCCACACCAACTCCGACTCCAACTCCAACTCCGACTCCGACAACAACTCCGACTCCGACAACAACTCCGACTCCAACTCCAACTCCGACTCCAACTCCAACTCCAACTCCAACTCCAACTCCAACTCCAACTCCAACTCCAACTCCGACTCCGACTCCGACAACAACTCCGACTCCGACTCCGACAACAACTCCGACTCCGACAACAACTCCAACTCCGACTCCGACAACAACTCCGACTCCGACAACAACTCCGACTCCGACAACAACTCCAACTCCGACAATCACTCCAACTCCGACAATCACTCCGACTCCGACAACAACTCCAACTCCAACTCCAACACCGACTCCCACCCCAACTCCAGTTACTCCCGCTGTCATTATCCTGGAACCACTTGGCAGTACCAACGTACTCGAAAGCTTCGGCAGCAATATATACAAAGTGCGACTAAATACTCAGCCAACTGCTAATGTCACCGTCGCCATTACCCCTGAAACTCAAGTTACTGTCAGCGTATCTGCCCTTACTTTTACTCCCGCCAATTGGAATGTCGCTCAAACGGTGACGGTGACTGCGGTTGACGATGCGGTTGTTGAGGGCGATCGTCTAAGTCCAATTAGCCACACCACTACCAGCACTGATACATTGTATAATAATCTCGTCGCCCCTCTCACAGTCAATATCAGCGATAACGATAACTTAGGCGATGTCACAACCTTGTTGAAAAAGTCAGTAATTGGTTTGACAGATAAGGACGATCGCATTACAGGATCGGCATTAAACGACATTATCCACGCACGCCCCGGCAATGACTATCTTCATGGCAAAGCAGGAGATGACTTGCTTTACGGACAAAAAGGGGATGACGGCATCAGCGGCGGTGATGGCAATGACATTATTTTTGGCGGGCAAGGGATTGATTTTATTCAGGGCGATCGGGGTATTGACTTGATTTACTCAGGTAAGGAAAACGATCGCATTTACGGAGGCGATGGCAACGATATATTGTTTGGCGACGGGGGCAATGACTACTTATTTGGAGAAATCGGGGCCGACACTCTCACAGGCGGATTGGGTTTTGATGTGTTTGCGATCGCGATCGATACTGGTGGAACAGACTTAGCCACGGCCGACGTGATTACTGATTTTACCCTCAATCAAGACAAAATTGATTTAATTAGCCCCCTGGCTTTTAGCCAGTTAAATATTTTTCAAGGAACAGGCGCTTTTGTTAGCGATACTATAATTCAGTATCAGGTAACAGGGGGATATTTAGTTATATTGAAAGGAGTTACTGCCAGCAGTATAGTTGAGGGAGTAACTTTGTAGACTTCGTATGTTGTTGCGCTTTAGCGCTAAAGCGCAACAACATACCTACCCGATTTCGATCGCCTAGTTTGTAGAGTGCCTCAGCAGTCGATCGTACTTTTGCTGTGATTTTCAGGTATAGCAACCGCTTAATTTAAATTGTGTAGCCTGTCTTTGATTTTGGTGCGAGTCACCAATGCAGACTCACAGCGTTCCCAGTAAATTTTAGCAACGCGATCGCCCGGATTCTGACGCCAACACTCGGAAAACAGCCGCGCCGCTTCAAATAACTTCCCTTCCGAGTAAAGTGCCCTAGCTTCTGCAAACAATTCGAGCGTAGATAACTTGACCTGTTTAATTTCTGGTGGATCTGCATCAAACACCTCATAAATCGTCACAGCTTCGGATTTTCCCTTGACTTTTACCGTGTCTAGAGTGCGGATTGCGTACTGAGATGGATTTTTCAGGCGCGTATAAGTTGGCTGGGTAATTAACAGTGACACCCCATAATTTTTTGTCAAACTTTCCACGCGAGAAGCTAAATTCACCGCATCGCTGATTACCGTACCGTCCATGCGATTTGGTCCGCCCACAGTTCCCAGCATCAAAGAACCCGTATTAATCCCAATCCCAATCTGAATCCGCGCACAGCCCGAGTTGGTGCAGTATTCATTATATTCAACGAGACGGTGCAGCATTGCTATTCCCGCTTTCACCGCATTATCAGCTTCCCCACTAAACAGCGCCATAATCGCATCGCCAATATATTTATCAATAAACCCGTGATTTTGATTAATAACAGGTTCCATACGAGAAAGATAGGAATTGATAAATTTGAAATTATTCTCCGGCGTCATAGTTTCCGAAAGCGTAGTGAAATCACGAATGTCGGAAAACAACACCGACATTTCTAACTGTACTTGGTCGCCCAATTCTACATCTATGATGCTTGATTTCTCTAAAAACTGGAGGAATTGATGGGGAACAAATCGCTCGTAAGCTTTGTTGAGTTGAGCCAGCCTGCTTTCATTTTCGCGTACTTCTGTATAAAGCTTAGAATTTTGAATCGAGATCGCCGCCTGTCCAGATAACACTTTTAATAGTTCCACTCTTTCAGGGGTAAAAGCTCCCGCTGTCAGATTATTTTCTAAGTAAACAATACTAATGATTTGAGATTGGTTAATCAGCGGCACACATAAAATTGATTTGGGCTGATGCTTTCGGATGTGGGCGTCGTTAGTAAATTGTCCCGATCGCGCAGCATCATCCAGTACCACGCTTTCTTGAGTCCGACTCACATAATTGACAATGGCGGAGGAAAGGTCTTGACAGGTTTCAACGGGGATTGACTGCAACACGGTGACGAGTTCATCATTGATTGTCCCTTCAGCTTCAATGAACAGTTGTCCCTGGCTTAACAAAATCAGATAGCCTCGTTGCGCCCCTGCATTTTCCATCAAAATTTTCATCAAGCTAGACAGTAGCTTATCTAGCATAATTTCTCCAGAAATCGCCTGAGAAGCCTTCATAACAGCGCTGATATCTAGGTGATTCCCCGAACCAGTCGTTGTCATTGCTACGGTAGTTTGAATATTTTTCCTTCCCGGTTGAGTTACCGCGAATAAGTGGGGATATCGCGTTTCTAAATCCGTTACCTTAGCAGTGGCTCCCCATTCAACATAACAATAATAAGCCTCAAAAATGTAGGCTTGAGCAACTTTTGTTTTGCCCCATTCCCCGTAGAATTTGGCTGCGATTTCGTTTGCCAAGGCTTCGTCATTAACATATTTGTTTTCTTTTGCTCCAGAAATTGCGCGATCGTACATTTCAATCGCCTCGGCTTTATTGCCCAACACCCGTTGCCGTTCTGCTTCCACTAAATACCATTTATGCAGATAATTCATCGGAGCATTTTGCGCCCACTGTTGCAGCGTGGTTTGATGGATTTCCACTAAGGAAATAATTTCAGTTTGCTCAATTGCTGGCTGTGCGGGAAAAAGTGCCAGGTGCGTCAGGGCGGCATAAAAATGAAAAATTGGAACAAAAGCCGATCCAGATACTCCCATCAAATACTGTTTGACTTGGGAAATGTGGTCTAGGGCAGCCGTGTAATTGCCATAGCAGTAAGCAAGCAGCAGTTTGTAGATGCAGGCACAAGCGATCGCCGTGAATTCATTATCCTGATAGTGCTTGGGAATCATCACCGTTTCATCGTAGGCAGAGCCTATTAACAAATCCGGCCGAATACTGCTTTCCCTCAAGTTTTGCACCGTCTGCTGAATCATATCCAAATAAACCCGAGCAGAATATTGTTTCAACTGCGCCATCACAGCCCTGTAACTTGCTATTTCAGGTTCCCAAGTTTCTAGTTCTACACCAGCGAATAAATGAGTATAAAAACAAATATATATGTTGTAGCCAGCATTTACAAAGTCGCCTGTTTCCATACCAAACCTATAGCCTTCTTTCAGCGTCGGTATCGTTGCCAAAAGAGCTTCTTGGCGATGCTGAATCCAACCACCAAACAAAAGCAGAATTATAGACTTGAATTCCGGTACATTAAACCTATCGAGCAATGAAAGTGCCAATTGCCCAAAGGCATAGCCGGTTTCCACCTCTTGTAAAAAGGCACAGAACACCATCCCGTGCATCGCATACCCCACCGTCGATGCGGGTGCATTCCCAAAGGAAAGCGATAAACTCACCATCGTTGAGCTAAGCAGGGGCAGCAAACCGGGCATTCCCTGGAAAATGGGTGGAAACAACATACCAGACAGTTGCATAGCTGCCTGAGTCTGTGGATTTGTCATCACAGATAGGTCAACCAATTCCTCAATCTTTCTGCCACTTAGTTGGGCCGCAAGGGCTTGCAGCGCTTTGCCAATCTTAGCTTCATCAGGTTCGGCAGGAAGTTCAATCCCCAATTGTAAGAGTGCGTCTCTTGCTACTGCGATCGTTTCTAAAACCTTGCTCTGGGCTGTCTGAGCAGCAATTTTAATTTCGTAAATTTTAACTCTATCTAAAATTGTTTGGGCTTCTTGTAAAACCAGTGCTGCCATCTGTTTCATACCATCAAAATCACCATTCAAATAGGCAATTTCAGCAGCAGCAACGTAAAGATTTAGCGCCAATTCATATTGAGTTTGCCAGCATTGAGGAGTCAGTAGCTCAATTCCCGTCTGTAGATAGATATTTGCCGCCGCGTAGGCGGTAGAATTTCTAGCCTTACGTCCAGCTTCTAAGTTTAGTTGAGCTAAGGCTGAGCGTTCACTTAATTGATGGATTAACTCAATTCCTTGATTTAAATGCCCTACAATATCAAAGATTTTTTCTTCTGTTTCTATGTCGGAAGAACTTTGTAGCAGTAACTGTCCAATTTTGAGATGGGTGGCTTGTTTTCGATCGTCGGGAATCAATGAATAAGCTGCTTGCTGGACGCGATCGTGCAGGAACTTATAAGTGGGATTAGCAACAGACTGATTGGGGGATTCAGCATCTGCTTGAAGGAAGTTATAGCCTTCTGAAATCACTAAAATGAGTCCTTCTTGCAAGGCTTTCCACAGCGCTGATGCCGTTTGTTCTGGTAATTCTTCGCTGACTATTGCCAATGTCTCTAAATCAAACTGCGCCCCAATGCACGCGGCAAGTTTGAGAACATCCTGAGTTTCTGCAGGCAACTTCTGCAATTGCGCCGCCATAAACTCCACCACATCCGAGGCGTCGGCAAATTTAAGTTCATTAATATCGCACTGCCACCCCCCTCTACTGCCTCCCTTAGTAAGAGGGGATTGAGGGGGGTTAAAAATAATTTGACCGTCTTCATACAACGCTTTGAGGAATTGAGTAGAGAAAAAGGGATTACCTTGGGTTTTTTGATAAACCAATTCTGTCAGGGGCTCGGCTAAAGATAAATCGCAAATCAGCGTATCTGCTACCAACTGATTGAGATCTGCTAAACTCAAAGGTTGCAGGGTAATCGTATTCACCGTGGCTCCCGACTTCACAATCTCATCCACCGTCAACATAAAGGGATGAGCCGGTGATACCTCATTATCCCGATAAGCACCCAATATCAAGAGATGCCCCGTATCCTCCATCAACAGTTGTAGCAATTTCAGAGATGCCGAATCCGCCCACTGCAAATCGTCCAGAAACATCACTAAGGGATGCTCTGCTTGGGTAAACACTTGCACAAATTTTTGCATCAGCAAATTGAAGCGATTTTGGGCGGCACTCCCCGACAATTCTAGTGCCGGAGGTTGAGCGCCAATGATGTGTTCTAATTCAGGAATTACGTCAATCAAGACTTGCCCGCTCTCGCCTACTGCGGTGAGAATCAGGGTTTTCCATCTGTGTAACTGAGCGTCACTTTCTGATAATAACTGTCCCATCAATTCCCGAAATGCTTGCACAAATGCACTGAAGGGGATATTGCGCTGGAATTGGTCGTATTTGCCTTTGATAAAATAGCCGCGCTGTCGGGCGATCGGCTTGTGGACTTCGTTCACTACTGCGGTTTTACCAATCCCTGAAAAGCCAGCTACTAGCATCATTTCGGCACTAGCATTACGAACTCTTTCAAAGGCAGCTAATAGATGAAAAACTTCTGTTTCTCTGCCGTATAACTTTTCGGGAATCAGGAAATGGTCTGTAAGATCCATGGTTCCCAAGTCAAATTCTGCTATGCTATCGGTTTCTTGTAATTGAACCAGACACATTTCTAAATCCTGCTTGAGACCCAATGCAGTTTGATAGCGATTTTCCGCATTTTTTGCCATCAGCTTGCTGACAATTTGCGAGAGAATTAGGGGGATTTCTGGCTTGATTTCGTGCGGGGGAACTGGTGGTCTGGCAATGTGGCAGTGAACTAGCTCTAAAGCGTCTTCTGTCTCAAAAGGTAGTTTTCCTGTCAGCAGTTCGTAGAAGGTGACGCCGAGGGAGTAAAAGTCAGTGCGGTAATCGATAGAGCGATTCATCCTACCAGTTTGTTCCGGCGAGATGTAAGCGAGGGTTCCTTCTAAAACGTTGGGATTTTTCAGGGTTGGCATTTCTCGCGTTAGCTGAGTGGAAATGCCAAAGTCGATAATTTTGAGCTGTCCCGTTTCCGGGTTATAAACAATATTTGAGGTGTTAATATCTTTGTGGATAATATTGGCGCTGTGAATTTGCCCTAAAGTTTCAGTGGCTGCGATCGCCAGGATCAGAAACTCCTTGAGGCTAAACTTTCGCTGCTGCATCCATATTTTCAAGGATTCCCCGCCAAAGTCCTCCACAAAAATCACGAGGCTATTTTGGTATTTTTGCAAGTCATAAACTTGCACGACTCCCGCCTCTTTCAGCTCTCTGGTGATACGGTATTCGGTGCGGTAGCGTAGCAATTCTTGAGGTGTGGGGTAGCTTTCTTTGAGCAGTTTCAGGATGAGCGGTTGGCGATCCGCTTCCCGAATCCCCCGGTAAACCAGAGAGTTGGTACTTTCGTAAAGCAGTTTCTGGACGGCAATGCCTGGAATGGAGAGCATATTTATTTTTTTGGTAAAAATTAACGTTTACTCAAAACACACCGGATTCGTTGTGTCGAGAATAGCGCTTTAGAAAGGAACAAATTATGTTTTTATAACACACTCTTAGTTTTTCGGCAGCGAAGTCGCTTTCAGGTCGTCTGGCAGAGTAAGGGTAAGGAGTTATAATGCGACGTATCTAAGCCTTGTTAATTCTCAACTCCCTGAATTGTCCCCGTTTCGGTTCTCCAAACATCGTTAAAAATTGTCCCACCCCCAGCGCTAAGTAAAACTTTAAATCTATATATTGTCACAGGCAGTTTGTTTAAAACCGCGCACATCAAAGGATTTCAGAAGAAACAAAAAAATTGAGAGATCGGCTTTTATTAGAAAAAATATCTTGAGTCGCGATTGTCAAAGTCACGAGGGTGTCCCCCCGCTGGTTCTAATACTATGTGTTTTTCAACAATTAGCATCAGTCCCCCGGAAAGTTCAAGTAAAGTCAAAAAATCAACGCAAGCTAACGATCCACCACGATCAAATGTAGTCGTTTGTAGGCAATAAGGGGAACAAGCAGTGGAAAGAGCTGCCAATAGATGCCTTAACCAAAGAAATTCTAGCGGTTTATAGCAACCCTACATGAGTCGTAAATTTTTTACCCCAGCCCACCCAACCCTCCCCTTACGAAGGGGAGGGAATAAGAAATTCACAAATGATTTAGGATGGCTATATATAGGAAGTCTAGTTGAAATGGGTGCTAAAGGTTTGTCAGATTCAGTCCCAGTAGTTGAGAGACGATGTGCTGTCTATTATACAGATTTTTTTGTCGCATATAAAAAAGTTTTGCCTCGCCAGCGACACAAATCTGTCGGGAAAGATACGGGCAAAACTTCTGATCTCTAAAGATGCAAGAACTCCCTGATGTACAGGATATCTCGCTATTGTTGTAAGAAAGATCCTTTCCTAATCTAAAAAGCTCTTAAATCATGTGGGAGCTTTGTGGTATTGTATTCATCAATACAACGCTTCTTTATCCCTAAAAGGATTGAGAATTTTTCCTTGCTATGCAGGACTGCCAGACTTTGTTCTCAGGATTTTGGAGAGTCATTTATCTACTTCCGCTTACCCTTCCCCGCTACAAACTCCCGCAGCCGCAGTAAACTAGCGGTTTGCCCCAAATTCAGCGGCAGCAGCGACACTCCCTCCAACCGAGACTGCACCCAACCATCGCCCCAATACCACTCGTGAAATCCGTCAATTCCCTGACTCAATAACAGCCGCAGACAATTGTGCTCAACAATATCAACGTGATGCTGAACTGCCACGGGACCCAGCCAACTTGTAAAGGTCAAACCTCGAGCAAATTCTTCCGGCAAACCGCTAGACAACTGCTGCGGCCACAGCCACTGCTGCAATTGACTCGGACGCAACAAGCTGTCTCTAATGGCTGTTTCGGAAGCTTCAAGCTCAATCCGCAGGTTGCTTTGTTGAAAATTACCGAGCATAAGAATTTTAGATATAAGTGCAAGTAACTTTAATGTAACTTATTGGACTGGTTCTAACCTCTTAGGGGCGGGCAAGATGCCCACCCCACAAGCAGAAAATTCATCGGTTGTGGAACAGGCCCGAAAGCTTGTTCAGCCTAGAAACCCACCCCACAAGCAGAAAATTCATCGGTTGTGGAACAAGCCCGAAAGCTTGTTCAGCCTAGAAACCCACCCCACAAGCAGAAAATTCATCGGTTGTGGAACAAGCCCGAAAGCTTGTTCTTAGAAGTTCGATCGCACACCAGCGCACATCAGGGCACATCAGGGCACATCCGCCTTCATCTGCCGTTAAAGATTTAAGATATTCGATCGCACGCCTCGCCCCAGACCCGATTTTCGTATCGAACTGTTAAGCTCTGTTTCATTTCATTGAAATCTCCCCTGCTTCACCCCACCGCATCCAAACTCCGTGATACCATCACACCTGAGTAATGCCTATAGAAAAAAACTGGAGAGAAAAGCTTTGACACTAAGGGTTGCAGTAGTAGGTTCAGGCCCTGCGGGTTCTTCCGCCGCCGAAACATTGGTAAAAGCAGGCATCGAAACATACCTATTCGAGCGTAAATTAGACAACGCCAAACCCTGCGGTGGGGCGATTCCCCTGTGCATGGTCAGCGAATTTGACTTGCCGCAAAATATTATTGACCGCCAAGTCAGAAAAATGAAAATGATCTCCCCCTCCAACGTCGAGGTGGACATCAATATTGAAAACGCACATGAATACATCGGTATGTGCCGCCGCGAAGTGCTTGATGGCTTCATGCGCGATCGCGCCGCTTCCTTGGGTGCAAAACTGATTAACGGCACCGTTCACAAATTAGAAATTCCCGGAAACAATACAGACCCCTACACTCTCCACTATGCCGACCACTCCGACGGCAGCGCCATGGGAATTCAGAAAACTCTGAAGGTGGATTTGGTAATCGGGGCTGACGGCGCTAACTCCCGCGTAGCAAAGGCGATCGACGCTGGCGACTACAATTATGCGATCGCCTTCCAAGAACGCATCCGCCTGCCGGAAGATAAAATGGCTTACTACCACGACTTAGCCGAAATGTACGTCGGCGATGACGTATCTACCGACTTCTACGCTTGGGTGTTCCCCAAATACGACCACGTAGCCGTCGGCACCGGCACGATGAAAGTCAATCAAGCCAGTATCAAAAAGCTGCAAGCAGGCATCCGCGCCCGCGCTGCCAAAAAATTGATGGGCGGTGAGATTATTAAAGTGGAAGCTCACCCTATCCCGGAACATCCGCGTCCTCGCCGGGTTGTCGGCCGAGTTGCTCTCGTAGGCGACGCTGCAGGTTACGTTACCAAGTCTTCCGGCGAAGGTATCTATTTTGCCGCCAAGTCTGGCCGGATGTGCGCCGAAACTATTGTGGAGATTTCCAATAAAGGCGCGCGCATTCCGACTGAAGAGGAAATCAAGCTTTATCTGAAGCGGTGGGATAAAGCCTACGGCATTACTTACAAAGTGCTTGACATTTTGCAGCGCGTGTTCTACCGTTCCGACGCTACTCGCGAAGCTTTTGTGGAAATGTGTGCCGATCGCGATGTGCAGAAGCTCACATTCGATAGCTACTTGTATAAAACAGTAGTACCGGCTAATCCTTTCGTGCAGATGAAGATTACTGCGAAAACCATTGGTAGCTTGTTGCGCGGCAATGCTTTAGCGCCTTAATTCCCTCCGGACCAGTACACTTTGTATAAAAAAGCGGGCAGTTTTATGACTGCCCGCTTTTTTTTCGATCTTAAGATAACAAACCCCGAATGCGCGAAGGAAAATGAAGAAGAAGAAGAATTGTTAGTTCAAGTTCAACTGCACTAAGGTATCGGGGGCGAGGAAGTGGGAAATGTGATAAGCCCGTTCCTCGGTTTTCAGCAGGATTTTTTCGTAGAGGTAGCGCGTAGCTCGATCGCCCAAACTTTCTGCTTGTCCTGCTTGACGGCGCAGCAAACCTATAATAGCTTGTTCCGCCGTCAAATCGTGTTCTAGCATTTGGCGGCAAGAATATACGCCGTCGGCTTCCGGCTCAAAACAGCACAGCTCGGCTAACTTGCTAAAGCTAGCTGCCGGTATGCCACCCAACCCGTTTAACCGTTCGCCCAACTCGTGGACGCTATCTTGAGCTTCTCCGTAGCTTTCTTCAAAGAATTTGTGCAAGGAGTAAAATTCTGCCCCTTCCACCACAAAATGATGTTTTTGATATTGCAGGTATAGAGCCTGAAAACTGGCCAGCAGCGCGTTCATCCCTTCACAAATCGGTGCTGTGACTGAATGTTCCAGTAGAACTGGGTTGTCGGCTATGTGGCCAAACGGTCTCAATGCACTCTGAGTCTCAGCCATGTGTGTTCTCCTCTCAATAGGCAGTTTTGTTGCCAATAGAGTCAGTCTAGCACTGTAAATTTACCAGTCAAGCAGCGTCTGCCTCCATAGTGGAAGATTTTATAGAGTAGGAAATTTTTTTTCTAAACCTATTGAGAATTATTAGCAGTTGGGTTATGCTTTAAAAAGATCCTCGTTCTGAACGCTTCCTGAAAGTGGGGCGAACCTTCTGAAGGCAGAAGGCAGAGGGCAAAAGGCAAAATTTTTTAGGAAGGGCTGTTGATAATCCTTGAGGTTCTTCGGAAATCTAGCTTTGAACTTCTGCCCGCTATCAGTCAGGGTAAAAATTAATGCAAATTATTACTGTTGTCAAAAAATGAATCCAGCAGATCCAGAATTAGAAGTTTGTGACATTGTGCAAGTTAGTTGGCTAGATAGGTGGCAAGTTTACAAACGCTTGCAAGAGCTAGAAATTCCCTGCTGGTGTGCGGTTGACCAACCTTTGCGGGCAAAAGTCAACACTGTCAAACAAGCTGCTCAGTTAAAGAGCGTGTTGAGGCAAGTCAGTGCCCCGAAGGGCGAACTCGTGCAGTGGCTGGAGTGCTGCTGGCAAAGGGGCTAAAGGAAGCAGGAAGTTAGGCAAAGAGCAGCGTACAAGATGTAACGGATGTAACGGATTTAAAGGAGTTATAACAATGTATAAATCTGGCAAGCAAGTTTCCGAATTCAGTTTAGAGGGAGAAATCCTCGGCCTGATTATTGAAGATGGGTGTAAACTTAAATATTTGCGAATTAGTAGCGATCGCGGAGTAGAATATCTTGTTAAACTTTGCAAGGAATTGCGGGCATTTCTGTCGCCTATTTTGACACCGGGGTTGAGAGTTCAAGTTGTAGGTGAGAAAGAACTCAATTTGAAAAACGGTAAAATAAAACTTAAAGCTCGCAGCCTCAAGCTGGCTCAGGGTAACAACGATCGATCGCACGAACACCTTGACTCCACCAATGGGCCTGTTGCGGTATTGACATCCGACGATCGCGCGATCGGCAAAAGCGACTTCACCTCTCCCACTGCGGCTCAAACTGTAAAAGCTCCGGCAAAAACCCAAACCAAAATATTAGTATGTCAAAAATCAGACTGCCTGAAGCGGGGCGCTGGAGGAGTCTGTAAAGCTTTAGAAAATGCTTTGAATGCGCGCGGTTTAGAAGACAAAGTGACAGTACAGGGAACCGGATGTCTCAAACAGTGTAAAGCGGGCCCAAATATAGTTGTGATGCCGGACAAAACTCGCTACAGCCGCATTGCACCGGCAGAAGTTCCAGCAATCATTGACAAACATTGTGCAGTTGTTAAAGCTTAGGCGATCGCACGCATACCGAAACAGTGCGTGAGACATCAGGAAAAATTATTTTGATAGGACTCTGGATCAAAAACTCACGTCTGTAGGTTACTCATAGGCCCATCTTAGACCTGAATTTGAGTTCGGGTTGTAGCTCGATCGCGCGAATCGATTCAGAGGTTATTGTCCCAAAAAACAGGAAAAATGCCAAAAACTATCACTTAGGGGCTTCCTTCGGGAGAATATCTAAGGATAGACTGTATCTGAGACCCTGTGAGTATTGGGATAAAAAGCCATGTCAGAAGCTGATCTTCGAGCCCATCAGCACCAACCGTACCCTGCTGTTCCATCCGATACCGAACCATTGCAGTCAGATTTTGCTGCTGCTGGGGGTTTTGAGCCGATCGCCCCCGATGCAACAGACCCTCCCGCAACGGTTCCCCAACAGCCAGAAGAAGACTGGCAAACAGTAGATTTTCCCAACGCCATCAGCGTAGATGCAATTCCCACAAAACCGGAAACAAAAAATTCGCAATCTCCGACACAGCCGGCGGAGGCGGGCTCGCCCCCGATTTCAGACAATCTAAAAAATATGCTTGGGAATGCCGAACAGGCCAAGGGCAAAGGATCGACCCCAGTCACCCTCATGCAAGCGCTGCACGAATGCAACCGCGACCTTTTGCAGCGCATCGCCCAGCTAGAAACAGCTCTGGAAGAGTCCCAAAAAACCTTGCAGAATCGCGAAGCTTTGCTAGAACAGCGGACTGCAGAACTCGAAAATACTCAAGAACAATTGACGCGGCTGTTTGGCAAAGTGGAAGTTTCCCATCAAACCCTCCAAAGTCAAGAAATTTTAGTCGAAAATTTAAGAAGTCAGTTGGCAACCAGCCAAGTCAGGCTAGCGACTGTGGAGCGAGAATGTGCGTCTACTGTGCAGCGCTACAACGAACAGTTACACCAGTTAGTAGCCACAGAAAATATTTGCAGGGAATTGCGAGCCCGCTTGCACCGCCAGCAGCGTCACACTCTGCAATTCAAAGCGGCCTTGGAAAGAAGTTTGGACAGGCCGCAGGTAAAGTCGCCGATTATCCAGCCGCCTGACAATAATCTGGACACCGCCAGCGCACAATTAGAATCTTTGCTCGCGGCGGTCAAAAGCTCTCAGATGCCGGTGCCGCCAGCCTTCAACGCTTCCCCTGTCCAACCTTGGTCGGAACCAGAAGAGGTTCCAGAGGTAGCCGCTGCTGCCGAGGCGATCGAGCCTGAATCCCCAGCCCCTCTAGAACTCAACAAATTAGCCGAAGTATCCGCCATTCAATTGCAGGAGAGCGAAACCTACCAGCCTGATGAGCCGGCACCTGACTCGGCCGAACCGGTTGCCGAACCTGAACTGCCGGTGGCTGAGTCAGAACCCGCCGAAACTGCTACCAAAGTGGAGGCTCAAGAATTGGCTAGGGCTTTTCAAATTTTGAATTCAGTTGAAACCTTTGGCATTCAAGAAGTGCGATCGAGTGTGGCAAAACCTACAGCAGTCGCCCAACCAGACTGGCTGAGCTTGATTGCCAGTCCGCTGCGGGCTTCTAAAAAACGCCGATCGCTAGCTGAAATTGAATTGCCGAGTTTTCGATAGCGAACTGAAGTTGCTAGTTTTGAGTCTAAAACTCAAAACTCAACACTCAACACTCTTTTCTCCCCTTTCCCATGCCGTAGGTGAGAGCATAGCTGGTAGCCAACAGCCACAGCCAAACAGCCGGATACCGGGGTTCCAACCAAGGCTGTACCCTGCGGGCGAAGCTGGGAAGCCATCCGAACAGCAAACTGGCCAAAGCCAGCAGAGTAAAATTCACGTAACTTCCCAGCCAGCGCCAAATATCCCCCAAGGTGACAAAATCTAAAATCCACAAGAGGAGAGAAGGATTTTTTCCGGCTGCTTCGATAGCTAGTCTATTGAAAGTTAGCCAGTCGGTTCTGTCTTTAATAAAAGTTTCGGCTACGGCAAGTTTTTGTGCTGCCAAAATACCGAAAAAGGTATTGAGAATTGAATTAATTCTTTGAGGTGGCAAACTGCTCCCGGTAGGAACCATCATGCCTTTAGAAAATAGCCAAGTTACTGAAACATTGCTCTGGTAGGCGCGAATTTGGTTTAAGTGATTTGCCGTCAGCAAATTGTGCTTTAAAGCTGTATCCAAAAGGTCTGTTAAGCGGAAAAGATTGCGGACGAGGGAGCCGAAGCCGGTGAAAACGAGGGGAGATTGCAAGGATGCTGCGTCGCCGATCGAGACTAGGCGATCGATCGCCACGGAGCGATCGCTGCTGTTGCTGCTAAAATGCCCCGGAATATAACCAAAGGTCGGTTTTTTCCACACCAATTTATCGACATCGCAGCGGCGGTATTCCGGCAAAATTGCGAAAAAATCCTCGTACATTTCCAGCAAAGAACCGGGATTATCGGGATGTACTTGGTGGTAGTGAAATAGATAAACTGTCAATTCTGTGCCTGCGCCTGGAAACAACTCCCAAATGAGCTGGCGTCCACGGGAAATGTCCCCGTGAGTGTAGAGCACATCCCCGTAATCGGAATCCCACACTCCCGGCTCAAATCCTCCGTCGATGACTGCCCCCACTGTCGGACAAACGCTGTCAAAAGTCCGCCCTTCGTTCAATTGCCAAGCGATCGGAGAAGCCGAACCCATTGCATCCACCAATAGCCGTCCTAATGCAGTGCGATCGGCTTTGGTCGGCAAGTGGCGGCCTTGAACTACTACTTTTTCTGCTTCAACATCGGCTCTAAGAAAGTCAGTTTCGTCCCAGATTTCCCCACCAGCTTCTGTTAACTTAACTCCCGCTAAATTCAGCAATTTTTCGCCGTCCAAAGCTACATTGAGTACCTTTGGTGTGTGCAGAACAGGCGCTTGAGCAACGGGCGGATTGTTAGCATCAAAAAACTTGTTGTAGCCATCTTTGTATTCTCTGGCAATCAAAGTTTCGATTTCTGCAGCAGTAAATAAACCCAAATCAATTAAGCTTTGAATTTCATCCCGCGAAATATTCCACTCGCGATTCATCCGCCCGAAAGGCATTCGTTCAACTAGCAGCACCCGGTAGCCCAATCTCGCCATGACTGCCGCGTGAATCACTCCCAAGGCCCCGCCAATATAAATTAAGTCGTAAAAAGTATCGCCAGCATCAGACACCGAAATTGTACCCTCTTTCTTCTTCCCTGTTCCTTCTGCCTTCTTCCCTGTTCCCTCTTCCTTCAAAAACACTACTTGTTTTGGCGTTTGAGGATTGCGAGTGCCTTCGCGCCAACGCTGTTCCCACCAGTAGACGCGCTTGAGGTCGTATTCGCCTTGAGGCATTTTTTGGAAGTATTTGACGGTCAATGGGTAATAGGGGGCAAGAGCCTCAAAAATTGACTGTTTGGAGAGGTCTATGAGAGGAGGTTCCCGGTAGCGATCGGGAAACTTGTTTCTCACAGCAAGATTCAGATTTTCCAGGAACTTTCTTTCTCCAGCAGGCGCCTCTTCTATACGAAAGACTTTTAAATAAGTGGTGCGCTGCAGTGACCAGACAAAGGTGGAAAGTTCTGTCGATCGCCAATTTGGGTTTCCTGAATTGGGGTCAGCGCAGGGGGGTTTGGGATTGGCATTTTGAGTTCCAGACTTGAGAACCTCGGCTGTTGTGGCTGGTGAAAGCAGTCGAAAGCCGTCAGCAGTAATAATTTTTTCTCCGATTCCGGGATCGAATTCGTGCTGCAACCAAGTGCAGACGGCTGCTGTATCCGGTGTCGGGACTTCTAGATAAAGAATTTCTTGCATGATTAGGCTCTCAATTCTGAATAAATTAATAAAGATGGGGGAGTTGACAAGGGAGCAAAGTAGGCTATACTCCCGAATACTTATTGAGTTTTAAATAAGTTTACAATGTTCTCAGATTTTTAGGTTTTCGATCGCTCTTGCTCTCGGTTGGCCCGCAGTGGCTGAATATCTACTCCTTTCGGTATGCACTTCTATGAATTATCCCATTCCTACGAATCCTCAAGAAATGATTGCTTTGCGACAGCAGCCGCTGAATGAAGAATTGGTGGCGTCGGCGATCGCGGGTGTGATTCAAATAGCTCGATCGCGATCTCAGTCTTTGGATGAATTGAAGGCTGAGGTACTCGCGGACGACAATCTGCTCGATTTTGCTCAGAGGCTATGGCTGAGCGACATTGTGGCTCAAGCTTGGAACAATTTGCCGTAGACTAGACTGCGGCTAAAAGATCTACTTCATTAGAGCTGAACTTAAAATGGTACAAACAAGATTAAAATCCTTAACTTTAGAAGAGTTTCTCCAACTACCGGAAACCAAACCTGCCAGCGAATACATTGATAATCAAATTATTCAGAAGCCCATGCCCCAAGGAAAACACAGTGCGACTCAATGCGAACTAATTATTTTCATTAACGCTATATTAAAACCAAAAAAAGTTGCACGAGCATTTCCAGAACTCCGGTGTACCTTTGGCGGAAGGTCAACAGTGCCTGATGTTTCAGTATTTGTTTGGGACAGAATTCCCGCCGATGATAACGGCGAAATTGCTAATGTCTTTCCCATAGCTCCTGATTGGACAATTGAGATTTTGTCGCCGGAACAAAGTCAAACTAAAGTTACTAAAAATATTCTGCACTGCTTAAATCATCAAACTCAAATGGGCTGGCTGATAGATCCCGACGAACAATGCGTATTTGTTTATGTTCCCCAGCAACAGACAGCAGTATTTGATGAACCAGAAATGCTGCTACCCGTGCCGTCCTTCGCTAGCGAACTGCGGTTGAGTGTCGGAGAATTATTTGGGTGGCTGCTGAAATAATCTTCGGAAGAGTGTCCTATTTTTAATATTTTTTACTTTTCCCTACTGCCAACAGTCAACAGTTAACAGTCAACAGTCAACGGACTAACGCAACTCAACTTCTCGCTTGACTTCTGCCAAAACTCGATCGCCCCGCGTCAACCGATATTCGGCCCGCCAAACTCCGGGAGTCAGAGGAGAATTTGTACTGTTTCTTTTGCCGACATAACCCAACCAAGTGCGGCTGGGGGCTTTAATTTCATTGGTTTGGTCAGCGATTGTTGTGCCGTTGGGTGCAAGTAATTTGTATTGTTCGCGATCGCCCTTGAGCACTCCGTAACTTTGCACCCAAAACAACAAAGCTGGACTGTTTGCAGGGAGTTGAGTCTCGGAAAATTGTCCTTCCCAGACAGCGTTGATATCGGGTGGCTTATTGGCAAAACCGGCCCGAATTAAACCTGTGGAAATATAGTCTAGAGGCTTGTCCCAAATAGGATTGCGGGCGATGTTGCAGCCTGCCTTCGCGTCGGGCCCGACAAACGGATCTACGGGTTTGCCTTGATAGCGAAAAGTTACGTGTACGTGGGGGAAAGATGCCATCCCAGAGTTTCCCACCATGCCCAAAACAGTGCCTTTTTGTACCTGCGTCCCCGGTTTGACGGCAACGCTTCCTTTGCGGAGGTGGCAGTATTGGGCTTCCCAACCACCGCCGTGGTCGATTACCATGCCGTTGCCGCATTCTGTGCCTGCGATGCTGGCTTTGTCTGTATCGTTCTGTAAACGCCGATCGACCACACCATCTCGTGCTCGCAAAACTTTGCCTGCAGCGGAGGCAATAACTGGCACTCCTTTTGCCATTGCTTTGGCGTCGGGAATCGCAAAGTCTGTACCGTCGTGCCCGTCGTAGGTTTGGCGCCCGCAGCCAAAATCGACGGCGGTGGGACCGGGTTCTCGATCGAAATACAGCAATACAAAACAGTCTTTTCCTAGGGTACAGCCGATCGGCTGACCGAACTGCGGGTGGTTCGGCTTTTGGGCGACTGCGGTCGAGACGAGACGCTGGGCGATCGTGTGGGCTTCGGCGATCGGGGCACTTACTCCGCTGTTGTTATCACAACTAGCAAGACTTGTCAACCCACAGGTCAACAAAATTGCAGAAATGTATTTTTTTGATAGTATAGTCATTCGCCGGTGGGATGTAAAAGCTGAGGTGGGTAGTGAAAAATCAATTAATGATTCAGAATAAAGGGACTCAAGAATCTTGACGATCGGTAAGGTGTTTTCGTTTCCGATAGTTGTTGTATTATTTTCAGTTGAAACTTTTAAAAGTTGAAATTACTTAAAAAATGCGCTCTAAAATTCGATCGCTCATTTCTATAATTCGGCTGGCAGGGCTTGGTGTTGCTGCTTTGGCGATGTGGGGATTTGCCACTATTGCCGAAGAGGTTTTGGAAAAGGAAACCTACGCTTTCGATAAATCTATTTTACTATATCTTAGGAGCCTTCACACTCCGCTGCGCGATCGCATCATGCTCGCCTTTACATCTTTGGGAGAGCCAAATTTGCTGCTAGCGCTGAGCGTGAGTTTGGGTATTATCTTGTGGGTGGGCAAACATCGCTCCGAAGCCACAACGATTGCAGTTACTGGCGCAGGGGCGGTAGGTTTAAACCTACTGTTAAAAAAACTTTTTGCGCGCGCTAGACCTCAACTTTGGGAGCGCGTTGTTGACGTTCGCTTTTACAGTTTTCCTAGCGGACACGCGATGATTTCAATGGTTATTTACGGTTTGTTAGGATATTTCTTGGGTTCGCGCTTTCCCAGGCAACGCTGGTGGATTTACAGCTTGACAGTTGTATTAATTGCTGCTATTGGTTTGAGCCGGCTTTACCTAGGAGTTCACTGGCCTACCGATGTTATTGCCGGTTATACGGCGGGTTTGGTGTGGCTGATTGCCTGTATTCTCAGTTTGGAAGTATGGAAGCAATTTCGTTCTGTTAGTGCGCCTTCTGAAGAAGAGTTTTTGTCACCAGAACCCTCTCAAGAAATAACTAATGACTGATGACTAATAACTAACAACTATTTGCTTTTGGGTAAAACACATGGCAATTCCTTTTTCGTAGTAAGCAGCCTCGTTAATAAAAATGGGATAAACGGTTGATTTACCTTCATACAATACCGACTCACCATCCAAGGTCAAAAACATCGGATCGCCGGGATTCAGGGCTTGATAATCTCTGAATTGCAGATGAGGATGAATCATTGCCTGAATTTCTCTGTTCTCGTTTCTGGGATAGTCGATCGCCCCAATGGTGTGATAAATAGTCAGGGGATTCTTGGCAGCAGGCATTGTGCCTTCATTGTAGGCTTCTACGCAGTCTAATATCGTGCCGACCACTTGCTCAGTTTGCTGAAATAAAGACGCATCCAAGACGCCTTGCGGCACTGCACCAACTTCCAGCGTACCGCCTAATTCGGAAAGCGATCGCAGCAAAGGACTATCATGATTCTTGGTTGTAGAAGCGAGTACCTTGAGGTGGGGATACACAGAGGTTAAATAAGCTGCTAGTTGGAGGTTAAATGGATGATGGCTGGCGAGAATAAAAGTTAGCCCCATGTTGGATGTGGTGCTGTGCAAATCGATAATTAAGTTGGGCTGATGAGTGTTTTTTGAGTGAAAAATGCCGTAGATTTCTTTCGCCCGCTGCGCTTCATAGCTGGAGAGATGGGGATTTTCTAAATCTTGCTTTCTAAAGCAGCGGTTGAGGTCGATATCGATATAGCGTGTCCCGATTTCGCAAGCTTTGGGATTGGCTAGCAGAGTCATAGTTTCAAAAGTCGATCGCCCAATTAACTCTGGCGCGCGATCGAATTTCTTCACGAGGTAAATTCCTGTGAGTTCGTTTCCGTGGGTTCCTCCCACTATGGCAACACGTTTAATTTGGTTCATAGACAAATAACTTCCTATCCCCAGCCTATCACCCTTTGTCATCTGTTGGTAAGAAACATGAGATTGAGGTTTATTATGTGTTTATATTTAAATTATCTAAAGTTTAAGTAAGTAGGTATCACACGCAGAACTGAGAAACCAGGTTTATCTGGGTATTTCTCGCCACTACTAAACCAAAAACTCATTACGATCGCCACCGCGAAGAAATCGATCGCATTATTTCGGAGATAATGTTGGTATCGAGTAAATAACGCAGCCTCATTCAAAGATGACCTCGCGTCCTGCAAAAGTTCGATAGCGAACTTCTCCCCAAATTTCATCAGGATTTAAACCCAGTTCGTGCAGTTGATATTTTTCACGAAATGCACTGAGAGATTCTCCAAAGCTAAGTTCTAGATTCTGTGGCTGTTTGCGGCGTTGAATGTATTCGCGCAAGGCGATTTCAACTAGAGTCTCGAACTCAATTTCTCCCTCAAGTTCGATCGCCTCTTGCAGCAGTGCGGTATCCACATTCAGGCTCGTCACCATTGGCTTTCCTCTTTTAACGGTTATTTTATTATAGTTGTGATGTCTCGCTCAGAAACCGGGTTTTGGCCCAGAAGACGCATGACAGTGTAGAAACAAAAAAAAACCCGGTTTCTTTGATTGTGACGCGCGGGCAACTGCCCACCAAGCGAAAATTCCTGTCACAATAAAATGAATCATACCGAGAGACAAAGGGCATGACGCGAGAGGAAGCAGTGCGGCGAATTGACCAAGCAGCCGAGGAAAATTTGACGGAACTGGATTTGTCGGGGCTGGACTTGGAGGAATTGCCGCCGGAGATTGGCAAGTGCACGCAGCTTGAGACTCTGGTTTTGGGGAAGGTATATCAATCCAGCAGTGTTGGTAGTAAATGGACTCCGCAGCCGATTACGAATCAATTAAGCGCACTGCCGGAGGAAGTGCGATATCTGGGAAATTTGCGATCGCTCGACCTCAGTGGCAATCCATTCGGAACGATACCAGAATTGCTGCTGGAAATGAAGCAATTAAAGAGTTTAAATTTAACCAGTATTGGTTTAACAGAACTTCCAGAGGCGATCGGGCAACTGTCGAATCTGACACAGCTTGACCTCAGTGGCAATCAGATTATACAAATCCCAGATGCGATCAGCAAACTATCAAATTTGACATGGCTGATCCTCATAGGCAATCAGATTACCTCCATCCCAGAGGCGATAGGGCAACTGTCGAATCTGACACAGCTTGACCTCAGTTTCAATCAGATTACCTCCATCCCAGATGTGATAGGGCAACTGTCGAATCTGACACAACTTGACCTCAGTTTCAATCAGATTACCTCCATCCCAGATGCGATCGGTCAACTACCGAATCTGACACAGCTTGACCTCAGTAGCAATCAGATTACCTCCATCCCAGATGCGATCGGTCAACTACCGAATCTGAGATGGCTTGAGCTCAGTTTCAATCAAATTACCCAAATCCCAGATGCGATCAACCAACTGTCCAATTTGACACTGCTTAACCTCAGTCACAATCAGATTACCCAAATCCCAGAAGCGATCGGGCAACTGTCGAATCTGACACAGCTTGTCCTCATAAACAATCAGATTACTCAAATCCCAGAAGCGATCGGGCAACTGTCGAATCTGACACAGCTTGTCCTCATAAACAATCAGATTACTCAAATCCCAGAAGCGATCGGGCAACTGTCCAATTTGACACAGCTTTCCCTCAGTAGCAATCAGATTACCTCCATCCCAGAGGCGCTCGGCAAACTGTCCAATTTGACACAGCTTGAGCTCAGTAGCAATCAGATTACCTCCATCCCAGAGGCGCTCGGCAAACTGTCGAATAATCTGGCACATCTTTACCTCAATAATAATCAGATTACCCAAATCCCAAATGCGATCGCCCAACTGTTTAATCTGACAGTGCTTTTCCTCAATAGCAATCAGATTACCCAAATCCCAAATGCGATCGTCCAACTGTTTAATTTGACACATCTTTACCTCAGTAACAATCAAATTACCCAAATCCCAGAAGCGATCGCCCAACTGTCCAATTTGACACAGATTTCCCTCAGTAACAATCAGATTGAGACTATTCCTGAATACTTGGAAACACTGCCACAACTTAAATACCTGGATCTCCGTGACAATCCCCTGCCCATTTCTCCAGAAGTTCTAGGGCCCGCCAACCGGAACGAAGCCCCCGGTACTCCCGCCACCATCTTCAACTACCTGCGGCAACTCCGCAGCGGCGAAGTTCTCCCCCTCAACGAAGCCAAAGTCCTTCTCGTCGGGCAAAGCAGCGTCGGCAAAACCTCCCTAATTAACTGCCTCACCGGCAAAAAATACAACCCCAACGAGCCCCAAACCGACGGACTCAACATCACAGACTGGACAATTACAGTCAACACTAAAGAGGTCAAACTCAACGTCTGGGACTTCGGCGGACAAGAAATCTACCACGCCACCCACCAATTTTTCCTTACCAAACGCAGCCTCTACCTGCTGGTGTGCAACTGCCGCACCAGCGAAGACGAAAACCGCCTCGAATACTGGCTGAAACTGATCGAAAGCTTCGGCGACGCTTCCCCCGTGATCCTCGTCGGCAACAAGTGCGACGAACAACCCCTGGATCTCAACCGCAAAGCCTTGCGGGACAAATATCCCAACATCAAAGCGATTGTCGAAACCTCCTGCAAAAGCGGAACCGGCATCGACGAACTCCGCAGCGCCATCCACACCGAAATCTCCCAACTCAAAGAAGTCTACGATCTTTTGCCGCTAAGCTGGTTCCAAGTCAAGCAGCGCCTGGAAAACCTCGACAAAGACATCATCAGCATCAGCGAATACGCCACCATCTGCGCCAAAGAAAACATCTTTGAAGAAACCGACCAAACCCAACTGATCGGACTGCTGCACAACCTGGGCATTGTCCTCAACTTCCGCGAACACCCGATCCTGCAATCCACCAACATCCTCAATCCCCACTGGGTGACAGAAGGCATCTATGCCCTCCTCAGCGACGACGAACTCAAAGTCAAAACCAAAGGCATTCTCACCTACGCCGACCTCAGCCGCATCCTCGACTCAAATAAATATCCCCGCCAGCGTTACCACTGCCTCACCGGGTTGATGGAGGAATTTGAACTCTGCTTCCCCGTCAGCCATTGTCCCGCGCCGACTTTCCTCATCCCCGGCATCTTGCCCAAAGAGGAACCGCAAAACACCAAACTCCAAGGCGAAACCCTGGAATTTCAATATCACTACCGCATCCTCCCCGACAGCATCCTCTCGCGGTTCATCGTCCTCATGCACGAGAAAATCCACAACTGTACCCACTGGCGCACGGGGGTTATGCTGGAGTACATGGAAGGCGCTGAGGTGTACAACATCGCCCGGATCAAATCTGACCCGGAAGATAAGAAAATCTTTATTGCCGTTAGCGGGCGGGAATCGACGCGACGTTCTTTCCTCAGCATGATCCGCGATACGTTTACCAAAATCCACAATTCTTTTGCCAATCTGGAAATCAGTCAATGGGTGCCAGTTCCCGGTTATCCCGATGCCGATCCGCTGGATTATGATGAATTGCTAGGGCTGGAGGAGATGGGCGAGAATACAGTGCGTGTCGGCAAACTTAAACTCAAACTCGATTTGCGACAGTTGCTGGATGGGTATGAGTCGATCGAACTTCGGCGCAGAAACCAAATGGGCGATGACAAATACGGAAGAGAATATGACGACCTTGTAGATATCGCTAAACGACTCGCTAGCAAACCCACTAATATTACAGCCGAAGCAAAAGTTATGACTGAAAACTCTTCCAAAACCAACAACTTCAATGGCCCGATGTCTGGTGTTATAGGCAGCGACAACGCGCAAGTTAGCAATAATGAATTCAAGCAAATCAATAATGCCAATACTGCGGAAATTCTCCAATTAATCTCATCAATGCGTGAAACCGCGACGCAGTTTCCCGAAGACATCCGCGAGGGGATAATTATTGATATTGAAGATGTGGAAGCGGAAATTAAGAAACCGGAGAACCAATGGAATAAAACCAGATTAAAGAAAAGCTTAACAGCTCTTGTAGCGGCGGGTACTGCGATCGGAGTTGGCATCGCAGGCGTGACTGATTTTGCTGATAAGGCGATCGATGTCGGTCAAAAGCTGGGTATCGAACTCAAGCTACCGTCACGACACTAAATCATTTAAAATTAAGGTAGTTGGGGCGACGATAGCCCCAATTATTCCAAAAACCTGGGTTTTGCCATGCGTAAAATTGTACTATTCATTGCATCTAGTTTAGACGGTTATATCGCGCGATCGAATGGCGATATCGACTGGCTGTTTACAGACCAAAATTACGGTTATAGTAACTTCTTAGATAGCATCGATACGGTTCTCATGGGTCGGAAAACTTACGAACAAGTTCTAACTTTTGGCGAGTATCCCTACCAAGAAAAAAAGAGTTATGTTTTTACTAAAAATCTAGATTTTCAAGCCACTTCTGATGTCGAAGTGGTAACAGATTTAGAGAGTTTTGTCAATGACTTGCGCTTGCTTGAGGGCAAGAATATTTGGTTGGTGGGAGGTTCTCTGCTGATTCGCGATTTCCTGAATCAAAATTTTGTTAACGAAGTGATTCTGTCGGTGCACCCGATTATTTTAGGCGAGGGAATCGCTTTATTTGTTAATCCCATAAATACTACAGCTTTGCAGTTAACTGGATGTCAGACATACAGTTCTGGTATGGTTCAGCTATCTTATGATGTCGCGACTTGAGGGCGCGCCCAATTGCTAAGTCGCTTGCCAAATACTGTCACTTGATTATCAAAAAACGTAGGATAGGACTTAGTAAGTTGGCTATGGAAAAATTAAGCAAATATAGGCAAATTGTGCAGCAAATGTTACTGGAGTACGGCAAGCGCAAACCTGCTCACGGAGACATTGAAGTCGAGACAATTCTTGATACAGAACGAGATCATTACCAAATCTTTTATGTGGGCTGGGACAAGCAGACTAGGGTGCATCACTGTAGCATTCACATTGATATCAAGGGCGGGAAAATTTGGCTTCAATGGAATGCCACTGAAGATGATATTGCTGAAGATTTAGTAATAGCCGGAGTTCCCAAAGAGGATATTGTTTGGGGATTTCAGCCACCGTTTATGCGGAAGTATACGGGTTATGCAGTGGAATAGATCGCAGATGATGAAATGTGTTTGCTACTTTTTGTTATTAATATCTTTTTTCTGGGTCGCGCTTCCTGCTGAAGCCTCTGTATGCCGCAATTATCAAGGAAGCGAGATTTGCATTGTCGATATCAAACGCAGTGCAAAAAATTATTGGGAATACAGGGTAATTCTGAGTGTTGATGGAGTGAAAAAGCCTCTGGAAGTCTACAATTGCCGCGATCGCACTACAGTTAAAAAAGATGGAACAGTTTTGACGTTTGGACAAAACAACCCTGGTGAAATCGTCTGCCGTTTTTTTAATCAGAAATAACTAAATCAAGTTATTGTAAGGTGCGCTTCGGGCTGAATGTGGCAACCACAAACTCAATAATTTTTCCCGAAGCGCACCCTACGTTAGAATTTGCCGTCTACTGCTGAAACGCAGCGTTCGCAAATTAGCGGATGTTCGATCGACTCTCCGACGTGAGTAGAGTAATTCCAGCAACGATCGCACTTTTCCCCGTCTGCTTTCACTACACCAATCGCCAACTCGGGAGACTGATAACTGTACGGCAATTCTTGCAGGATTGCATTCGATTCAACCAGTTCCACTTCCGAAGTAATGAACAAATACCGCAGTTCGTCTACACCCTTGCCGGTCATTGTAGAATCGTGCCCTGCAGCTATTTCAGCAGGAATTTCTGGTTTGGGTTCGATCGCAATTACTTCTGCTTGCGGGATTTGGGGTGTTTCTACAAACACTTTTTCGGCTGGGGCTGTTTGTACGATCGCCTGTGTTTCTACAAGCACAAGCGCTGTATCTAAAGCCGGTGCGAGGACGATCGCCTTTGTTTCTGCAAGTACAAGCGCCGTACTCCGGCCCACCACATCTGCTGTCAGGAAATCAATTTGTTCTGCAATTTTTTGACGGTTGGTGGCAAACAGCAAGTGACGGAAAGCAAACCAGATTGTAAATAAGATGCCGATGACTTCCAATAAGCCTCCCAAAAGCGGAATCTGATTCATCGTATCCAAAATCGCCAGCGTTACTCTGCCCGTTATCACCACAGAAGCTAACAGTCCAAGTGTTACCAGCGCTTTTTGGTATTCTGTGAAAAACTTGCCCGCGTATTCAGGCAAATTAGCCACAAACTCGGCGGCTCGATCTAAGATTGGCCCAGAATCTGAAGCCGACAGTTCAGGGGCGGAATACTGTACGATCTCAGAAGATCGATCGCCCTTTTCTCCGATCTTTTCCGCCTCCACATAAACTGTGTTTTCTGTCAAGACTTTGGCAACTTTTGCCGCTTGTTCTTCCTGTCTATCTTGTGCTGCTTTTGCTTTTTCCTCTGCTGCTAACTCGATGACTGAATTTTGCGATCGCACATAGTCCACCAATTCTTCGCTGCTGGGATTCAAAGCTTGCAATTGCTCTCTTTTCTCAACATCGGGAACGTACAGCAAAACCTTAGCTTCCAAAGAAGAACCGATCGCCTTTTCAATCCGGGCTTTTTCCAAAACCTTGTTAACTTCGCCGCGCACTTGTCGCAAATACTGCCAGCGAGTAGCTAATTCTGGATTGTGCCATGAAGCATCAATTTGCACCCAGCCCGCTTCAAACACGGACTTGTAGGGAGTCGGATAGGGAAGGTACTGCCAAATATCCTCAGCCATGTGACACAAAACAGGTGCGATCGCCCGTGCTAAATTCTCCACAGCAATTGCAATCACCGTCTGACAACTGCGGCGGCGAAGGGTATCTGTCGCGCTGATGTAAAGTCTGTCTTTGGCAATATCCAAGTAAAAATTCGATAAATCCACCGTGCAGAAATTCTGCACAGTTTGGAAAAATCTGGAAAATTGGAAGCTTTCAAAAGCATCTTGGACTTCCGCAAAAACTTCGCCCATTCTGTGCAGCATATAGCGGTCGAGTTCCGGCAATTCCTCGTAAACAACCGCATCTTTTGCGGGGTCAAAGTCGTGCAAATTGCCCAGCAAAAACTTAGCTGTATTGCGAATTTTGCGGTAAACATCCGATTGCTGTTTGAGAATGTTTTTGCCCAAAGGCACGTCTGCCGAGTAGTCTACCGAAGACACCCACAACCGCAAAACATCGGCTCCATATTCCTTAATTACTGCCGCCGGATCGACGACATTGCCTTCAGATTTGCTCATCTTGCGGCCTTTTTCATCGAGTACAAAACCGTGAGTCAAAACTGTTTTGTAAGGAGCGACGCCGTTTGTTGCTACACTGGTCAGCAAACTCGATTGAAACCAGCCGCGGTGTTGGTCTGAACCTTCCAAATAGATATCAGCAGGATAGTTTAATTCCGATCGACCTTTGGCAACTGCGGCCCAGGAAGAACCAGAGTCAAACCACACATCCATCGTGTCGGTTCCCTTGCGGTAAGTGCGGCCGTTATTGCGGTAAGATTCCGGCAGCAATTCGCCGATCGACAATTCCCACCAAGCATCCGAACCGCGTTCGGCAAAGATGGCTTGCACGTGGGCGATCGTTTCTTCATTTAACAGCGGTTCGTTGGTTTCTTCGTCGTAAAATACGGGAATCGGAACGCCCCAAGTCCGCTGGCGAGAAATACACCAATCCGATCGATCGCCCACCATTGCAGTAATCCGATTTTCCCCTTGGGCGGGAATCCAATTCACACCGGCGATCGCTTTTAGGGCTTCATCTCGGAACCCTTCTACGGAGGCAAACCACTGTTCTGTCGCCCGAAAAATGGTCGGCTTTTTCGTGCGCCAATCGTAAGGATAAGAGTGAGCGTAACTTTCCTCTTTAATCAAACAATTTGCTTCGGCAAGGGCATCAATGACTGCTGCATTGCCATTTCCGAGGACATTTAAACCTGCGAACTGTCCGGCTTCTGCGGTGAAATTTCCGTTCTCATCTACGGGTGTTAAAACTGGTAAACCGCAGCGTTTTCCTACTATAAAGTCTTCTTGTCCGTGGCCGGGTGCAGTGTGCACCAACCCTGTCCCGGAATCAGCGGTAATGTAGTCACCGCCGGCAACAATTGGACTTTCGCGATCGAACAGCGGGTGTTTGTAGCTGCAACCTTCTAATTCTTTGCCTTTGAAGGTAGCAAGTATTTTTAATTCAGTGTTAAAAGTTGCCGACAGCCGATCGACCGCATCGACAGCTACTAACATAAATTGTTGTGCGATGTGGGAATTTGCCGGCGGTTCCACCACCGCATAAGTCAGTTCGGGATTGACTGCGATCGCCAAGTTTGCCGGAATTGTCCAGGGGGTAGTCGTCCAAATCGCCGCCCAGAGGCTCGGCATATAGCGCTTGAGCTTCGTTTGCAGGGATTTTGACAATTTTTTCACATGGAAGCCGACGTAGATGCTACGCGACGTGTGGCCTTCGGGATATTCCAATTCAGCTTCGGCGAGGGCTGTTTTCGAGCTCGGACTCCAGTGAACCGGTTTGAAGCCGCGGTAGATGTAGCCTTTGAGAACCATTTGACCGAAAACGCCGATTTGAGCGGCTTCGTATTCGGGTTTCATGGTTAAATACGGGTGTTTCCAGTCGCCCCAAACGCCGTAGCGCTGGAAGGATTCGCGCTGCTGTTCCATTGTTTGCTGCGCGAAGGCAGAGGCTTTGCGGCGGAGTTCGATCGGGGAAAGATTTAGCCGTTCCTCCGATTTCATGTTCTGCAATACTTTAAGTTCGATCGGCAATCCGTGACAATCCCAACCGGGAACGTAGCGGACTTTTTTGCCGCGCAGCATTTGGTAGCGGTTGATAAAGTCTTTGAGGATTTTGTTGAGGGCGTGGCCGATGTGGAGTTGTCCGTTAGCGTAGGGTGGCCCGTCGTGGAGGATGAACAAATCGCCTGGGTTATTTTCCGAAAGGCGATCGTAGATTTCTTGATCGGCCCAAAACTGTTGCAATTCTGGTTCGCGTTTGACGGCGTTGGCGCGCATATCAAACTTGGTTTTGGGCAGGTTTACCGTGTCTTTGTAAGATTTAGCTTCCATTTTTGAGAAACGTTTTATGTAGTTAGTTGTTAGTAGTTAGCGGTTATTTGAGTGATGATATCAAGTCCGGTTAAATAATCATAATTAAGTTTGTAGTGACAACTTTAGTCATCTCTCGTCATTGAAGAGCTGACAACCAGATATTCTAGTATAGGCGATCGACCGCACATTAGATCGAAGCAAATCCGTAGAGAGCTCTCTCTTTTCTTCCTCTGCGCCCTCTGCGCCCTCTGCGGTTAAATCATTCCTAAACAAATCGAGGTTGCGCTACTCAGTCAGCCAACTGAACATTTCACCGACAGTGAGATTGAAGGATTCGGCGAAGGGTGGAACGGGGATGCGATCGCCCGGTTCTTCAAAAACTGCTATGGTGCGATCGGCAAAATAGACAAATACCAGTTCTTCTTCCGGGTCAATCAGCCAGCCCATCTGAGTCCCGTGGGCGAGACTGTGGAGAATGTTGCGGACGACTTTAGTTTGACTTTGGTCGGGGGAAAGAATTTCGATTGTCCAGTCGGGGGCGATAGCGAAAGTGTTGGCTACTTCGCCGTTTTCGTCGCGGGGAATGCGTTCCCAGGTAAAGACTGCAAGATCGGGTACTGTCGATCGACCGCCAAAGGTACAGCGCAATTCTGGATAAGCGCGGGCGATGCGTTGGGGTTTGAGTACCCGGTTGATCTCAGCACCCAAATCGCTTTGAATTGTGCTGTGTTTTCCTTGGCGCATAGGTTTCTGGATAATTTGACCGTCGATGAATTCGCTGGCCGGTTTGGTTTCCGGCCTTTGGAGAAATTCATCTAGAGTCAAAGATTTGGTCGGGGTTTGAACCATTAGACCTCTTGCACTCCCAAGCTTTCCTATTCTGAAATTATCTGCGTTTATCCGTGTTTATCTGCTTTACATCTGCGGTTTATAAGAACAGTCCCAACCCGCGGCTAACGGCATTTCCCATGCGATCGCACAATGACGCCGCCGGCACTCCCTGTCCTTCCTGTTCCCATTTTTCCACGAGTTGGCGGCCTAGGGGCGTGAGGCGAAAACTGTCGGTAATCCCTTGTCCGTCTACTTCCCGTCGCAACACGCCGACTTGGATCAGCCAAAGTAGCGAGTTTTCGGCTACGAGTTCGGATACGGGCGATCGGGTGTAGCCGCTTTCGACACCCGTGTTTGAGGCGATCGCAGTTAGGAAAACGCTGTTATCGCGGATTGTCTGGAAGAAGTGTAATTGAAAAGGGGAACAGCGGACGGCGCGATCGGCTCTTTTGACAGTGCGATCGGGATAACTAATAGATTTAAACGCTTCGGATGGGATAAAAGTCATTGAGAGAACTTTTGAGTAGCTACTATTTTTATCATCACCTATTTATAGTCAAGAGAGTAGATTTCTCACAAATTTACCTAAATTATGATATAGGCTCAACAGAGTCCCAACTGGCGTATGATTAATAAGCTGTTCGACATCTAAACTGCATCAACTCGCGTTACCTTTGTTTTTGATCTTTCGGTTCCATTTCATAATTAAT
>NZ_JAUBQM010000064.1:0-38965 GCF_036701245.1 Microcoleus sp. Pol14D4 | reverse complement strand
CTGACGGAGCTTGCGAGCGAACCCAGCTCACTCGCCGACCTTGGCAATACCGCAACGCAGTTGCGGTGAGCAGTTACAAAACTATCAACACCACAACTCTATCACCTACATCCCAATGAAGAAACTTGCCGTTCACTATAGCGCTTATAATTTAAATCTGAAATATTATAGAGTATAATAAAGGAAAAAAACCGAAAGAAATATCCGTTTAAAGATGATAATTGTAGCGTGGAGTCTGGCTAGGGGCCGACTTCTGGGTCATAACACAGGAGCGATCGCACTTGTTGTAAAACACGATCGCTCCTAATTAATTACAAGATTCGTTCTACTTGAGTCGATCGAACTTCTGGCAATTTCTCAGCCCCTGTCGTATCAAAAACGATCGCGTGTTTAGCCGTCGGCAACAACCGCTGTAAAATCTGTATGTATCCCTCCGCATCGCCCCGACGGTGGAACCGAGCAACCACCAATCGCTGCATATTCGGCAATTGCCGCACGATACACCAGGGATGAGTGTTTAATTTGGGCTTGGATGTTGGTATCATAGGGTAATCCTTCCCCACGTTCGTGGGGTGTGGTAGAAAAAGCGATCGCCCTTAAGTTTTCCAGGCTCTGAGGGCGATCGTTTTGAATTTTTTACAGTTTAAGGTTAAATCTAACCTGTTGTCAAGGACAAAATGGGGCGAGTTCGACTAAAGATTCGAGAGTTGGCAGAAGAAAAGGGCTGGACGCTGCAAGACGTGGCAGATCGCTCTGGGGTTAATTACAACACGGTTAAAGGGTACGCTAGACGCGATGATGGGATGAGTATGGTCGATCTGAGTGCCGTTCAGAAGATCGCCCTTGCTTTTGATGTCATGATTGAAGATTTGGTCGAGTTTTTGGAATAGTAAGGGCGATCGCGCTAATGGGATACGTTAGACTGCGGATTCGAGAACTAGCTGAGCAAAAGGGTTGGACACTAAAGCAAGTTGCCGAGCGATCCGGAGTTAATTACAACACTGTCAGAAGCTACGTTCAGCGCGATGCTTTAAACACAGTCGATCTTTCTGCTGTTTACAAAATTGCCCGCGCCTTCGACGTGACAATGGAAGATTTGGTCGAGATTTTGGAAGATTGAGGGCGCACCAATGAAGCGAGTTCCACTAAAACTTCGAGAGTTGGTAGAAGAAAAGGGCTGGACGCTGCAAGATGTGGTCGATCGCCAAGAGGGTTAATTACAAAACGCTTAAATGGTACGCTAGACGCGATGATGGGATGAGTATGGTCGATATGACCGGTGTTGAGAAGATCGCCCTTGCTTTTTGTCATGATTGAAGATTTAGTCGAGTTTTGGGAATAAAGGGCGCTCTCGCTACTGGGATATATTGATTAATGCCGTACTTATCGTCGCCGTTTCTTTACTTGTTGGTAGGGAAAACAATCAATAACGTCAGATAGCATATAACTACCTTTGGAATCTGATTCCATCAGTTCCAAGTAGACAGTCTTGGGAACTTCAAAATATCGATAGGTTTTGCCACTATTGAAAACAACTTCGAGGGTGGAGCTTTTCTCGTCATAACCAGCAGATTGGATCATGCTAGATGCAACAGGTTCTAGTTTCATGGTAATTCTGCGATGCTTTTCTGTAACTATTTATAGCCGATCGCCCTGCAATTTAAGTTAGCCCGCCTAAAAAAACCGAATACCCAGATCCTCGACTTCGCAGAAGTCCGGGATGTAGCGCGCGATCGCGCCTTATTTCCCCTAAAATAACTTTTACCAGAACCCCAATCTAAAATCTAAAATCCCAAATCTAAAATCGAAATGACTCATTCCACCGATATCGTCACCCTCGGCCGCTGGATGGCCGCCGACTTCAGCAACCAAGCCCAAGCCTTTGAAAACCCGCCCTTTTTCGCCCACATCCGCGTCTGCATGAGGCCTTTGCCGGTCGAAGTTTTGGATGGGCTCAGCTTGTACCTAGAACAAGCCTACGATATTGAACTGAATGTACCGTACCGAGTCCGAGTTTTGAAGTTAGTCCCGGTGGGCGATCGAATCGACATCGAAAATTATGCCATAGAAAACGAAGAACAATTCTACGGCGCTTCCCGCGACCCGCAGCGGCTGCAAGAAATCAAAACAGCACAACTGACTCTACTTCCTGGCTGCACCTTTATTACGCAGTGGACGGGCAACAGCTTCAAAGGGTTTGTCGAACCAGGAAAAGGCTGCCTGGTGGTCAGAAAGGGCAAAAAAACCTATCTAGACAGCGAATTCGAGATTGACCAAGACAAATTTATTAGCCACGATCGCGGACGCGACCCAGAAACCGACGCCCACGTCTGGGGAGCCCAGGCCGGCCCCTTTGAATTCACCCGCCGGGCCAGTTTTGCCGACGAAATTCCGGTTTAATCTAAAAAAACAGACTCCTTCCTGGGCGAACACGCTTGATTAAAGGTTCAGAATGCACCAATACCTGGTACATTAACCCAGTATTGGCAAGCAAGATTCACCGTTGATTTATGAAAGTCCTGGTTATTGGTGGCGATGGCTATTGCGGTTGGGCAACCGCACTCTACCTTTCCAACAAAGGTTACGAAGTTGGCATCCTCGACAGCTTCGTGCGGCGGCACTGGGATCTGGAACTGTGCAGCGACACCCTCACTCCCATCGCACCGATTCAGCAACGACTCCAGCGATGGCAAGATTTAACGGGCAAGTCGATCGACTTGTTCGTCGGTGACATTACCAACTACGATTTTCTCAGCAAAAGCATGAGAAAATTTGCACCAGAGGCGATCGTCCATTTTGGCGAACAGCGTTCTGCCCCCTTCTCAATGATCGATCGCGAACACGCAGTCCTCACCCAAGTCAATAACGTCGTCGGGACACTCAACCTGCTGTACGCCATCCGCGAAGACTTCCCGGAGTGTCACCTAGTGAAATTGGGGACAATGGGCGAATACGGCACCCCGAATATTGACATTGAAGAAGGCTACATTACGATCGAACACAACGGCCGCAAGGATACACTACCCTATCCCAAACAACCAGGCAGTTTCTACCACCTGTCAAAAGTCCACGACTCCCACAACATCCATTTTGCTTGCAAAATCTGGGGTTTAAGAGCCACCGACTTAAATCAGGGCGTCGTCTACGGCGTGCTCACAGATGAAACTGGCATGGACGAACTGTTGATCAACCGTTTGGACTACGACGGAGTATTCGGTACAGCCTTGAACAGATTTTGCATCCAAGCTGCGATCGGTCATCCTCTGACAGTTTACGGCACTGGCGGACAAACCCGCAGCTTCTTAGACATTCGGGATACCGTGCGGTGCGTGGAATTGGCGATCGCCAACCCCGCCGAAGCCGGACAATTCCGCGTCTTCAACCAATTCACCGAACAATTCAGCGTCGGCGACTTAGCCTCCTTGGTGCAAAAAGCAGGCATGGCAATGGGATTAAAAGTAGAAATCAACAACATCGAAAATCCCAGAGTCGAGAAAGAAGAACATTATTTCAATGCCAAAAACACCAATTTGCTAGACCTCGGTTTGCAACCGCACTATCTCTCAGATTCCCTGCTCGATTCTCTGCTGAATTTTGCTACAAAATATCAGCACCGTGTCGATAAAAACCAGATTTTGCCGAAGGTTTCTTGGAAGTAAGTTCTGGTATCTACCTGCGGGGTAAGAGATTTTTTAACGAACCGCGAAGGCGCGAAGGGCGCGAAGTAAAAGAAAAGATGGGAAGAGAGGAAAAATGTTTGCAATTTTAGAAGGGATTTCTTTGTAGATTAATTTTTTCATATCTATCTTTTTGATCTTTTGCTCTGTGTTCTCTGCGTCCTCTGCGCTTAATTGAAAAATGCCATAAGGTTGTTACTGCTGGCTTTTTGGGCATAAAGCCGTGAAAAGTCAAATTCTCGTTCTGTGGCTTTTGGTTGTTCTGCCTGGATTGTCAGCGAGTGCAGTTTGTGCTTATTATTTAATAGCCGAAGGGGTTGCAGTAACGGCGAGTTATCAAAATTAGCGCCGAGCGAGTGAGCGAAGCCCGATATGCCACTGAAACAGCAATATTATAAATTGCCAGAACATCACAGGAAATTCACAGAATTAATTGCTTTGCCGAAAGTTGGGATGAATTTTAGGTAGGAGAATTTTATCAATTGGCATTCCGGGAATTTGCATCTTATCCCAAAAACCTCTCGCTCCAAATTAGCGGTAGTGAAGCAGAAAGAACAAGTGTAGAAAAGCAGCCGATCGCACGCCATGACTTAGCTCCCCGCGAGACAGTGTATCCTGTTACCGATGACCTTGGCCGCAGGCTACGATTATCGGCTCCCTAAGTAACTTATTTTTATGAAAATTGCTCTGTTCACTGAAACATTTCTGCCAAAAATAGATGGCATTGTGACGCGCCTGATTCACACTGTAGATCACTTGCAGCGCGCGGGCGAACAAGTTCTGATATTTTCTCCAGATTACGGGATCAAAGAATACAAAGGCGCCCGAGTTTACGGTGTGGAGGGCTTGCCTTTGCCGATGTACCCGGAATTGAAAATGGCACTTCCTTCTCCGGCTGTCGGTCGCCAATTAGAGCAGTTTAAACCGGATATTATTCACGTTGTCAATCCCGCTATTTTGGGATTGGGCGGTATATATTACGGGAAAAAGTTCAACATTCCAATTTTGGCTTCTTACCACACGCATTTGCCGAAATATTTGCACCACTACGGTTTCGGAGTCCTCGAACCTTTATTGTGGGAACTACTCAAAGGAGCGCACAACCAAGCAGAATTGAATCTCTGCACTTCCACAGCAATGGTGGAGGAATTGAGAACCCACGGCATTGAGCGAGTAGATTTGTGGCAGCGGGGCGTAGATACTGAAATGTTTGTCCCGGAATTGGCAAGTCGAGAAATGCGATCGCGCCTTTCTCAAAATAACCCAGACAGTCCCCTGCTGCTGTACGTCGGCCGCCTCGGTGCAGAAAAAGAAATCGAACGCATCAAACCAGTTCTCGCAGCGATTCCCGATGCCCGCCTCGCCTTAGTGGGAGACGGCCCGCACCGGCAAACCCTTGAACAATATTTTGCCGGTACACCCACCAATTTTGTCGGCTACCTCAAAGGGCAAGAACTCGCAACAGCTTACGCATCGGCCGACGCCTTCATTTTTCCCTCCCGCACTGAAACCCTAGGCTTAGTTCTCCTAGAAGCAATGGCTGCGGGGACGCCTGTAGTGGCGGCGCGCAGCGGCGGAATTCCCGATATTGTCACCGACGGCGTTAACGGATATTTATTTGACCCCGCCGAGGAAGAAGGAGCTCTGGCTGCCACCAAGCGTCTGTTTGCGAATCCCGAAGAACGGGAAACCATGCGCCGTAACGCTCGCCGAGAAGCCGAACGCTGGGGTTGGGCCGCGGCCGCTGCACAACTGCAGCGCTACTATCAATCAGTGGTATTTGCCGAGTCCATGCCCAGAGCAGCCTAAATGTCAGGATCTGTAGCACCTTTAAACATCGCTGCCAGCAGCTTAGCTTCGCTGTTCGATCGTCAGTTGGTAGTGAGGAGGGATATTTTCAAAGATCGATCTAACTTTTTTGCTGCATAAATTACCGTCGCTATCCTGCTGTTGCATTTACCATTAAACTATGAGTAAGCTCTGTAGGAAGGCCTTGCGCGCTGCTTTCATAGCGCCCTTTACCTGACCGGATACGGTCGCCGAGTGCGCTAAAACAGTCACACCGCGCGCTGCTGTCGAGCACAGAGCGTCAAATCCACACTGCACTCTCGATCGAACTAAAGCCTGTCACCTAATTTTCAGGCTTTAGTTTTGCGAACTCAAGTTCAGCTTGAATGGACGAACCCTCATCAGTATCATCGAGGTTGTAAAAAAGATCGATCGAGCATACATAACAAGCAAACTGAAGTTGCGTGCGCCACTTTTGAACTCAGGATTCATCAAAACGGCAAGCGAGTGCCGACGCGCTTGCAAACAAATTCAAGAGTGTGCACTGCCGCCGAATCTAGCGCGGCTCAACCTGCAGTCAGTTTACCCTTCTGAGCAAGCAGTTAATCATGACCTTCTCCAATACTGGTAGCGTTCTGGCTACACTGACTCAAGTCAATTTTATGGGGGCATTGACCTCCCGTGTTAAGAGCCTGCCAGTTCCTGAATTAGTGTGCCTGCTGGACTTTATCACGGCTGAATTTCAGCAGTTTATCCGGGCGATGGACCTGATTAACAATGAAGCACTCGAAAGTCTCTTAGAGCAACTTTTAGATGCCTTCACTGTCAAAATTGGTCAAATTCTGCAAGCAGACCGGACAACAATTTTTTTGGTTGACTCCAACAAAAATCAACTGTGGCACAAAACACTCGATCCACTTACGGGCGAGGATGTAGAAGTGCGCTTGCCGATGGATGCAGGCATTTTAGGCTACGTAGCAACCACCGGAAAATCGATCAATGTCGCCGAAGCTCGATCGCACGAGTATTTTAATACCGAAGTAGACGAACCACCGGGCTACCAGATCGAGACCATGCTCTGTATGCCGATTTTTAGCAGCAAGAGCCAAGACGAACCCGTAGCAGTGGTCAGACTCTTAAATAAAGCTGGCAATGTCTCCTTTAGCGAGGAAGACGAACAGCAGTTCCAGGCTTTTGCAGATTCGATCGGGATTATTCTAGAAAGCTGTCAGTCTTTCTACGTCGTGGCGCGCAACCAGCGAGGGGTTGCCGCACTTTTGAAAGCCACAACGACTTTGGGTCAAAGTCTTGACTTGGAAACAACTTTGCGCTCGGTCATGGATCAAGCTCGCGACTTGATGCAGGCCGATCGCAGCACGCTATTTTTGTTAAATCGGGAAACCAACGAACTTTGGACAAAAGTCGCTAAGGCCGACGGTACAACGATGATGGAAATCCGTATTCCTGCGAATAGGGGAATTGCGGGCTACGTGGCTTCGACCGGTCAACCTCTAAATATTACAGATGCTTACGACGATCCCCGCTTTGACCCATCTACAGACCAGCAAACGGGATACCGCACTCGGACTGTCTTGTGCATGCCCGTGCATAACGCTAAAGGTGAGCTGATCGGGGTAACTCAGCTCATCAATAAGAACCAAGGTACTTTCACCCCTTCCGACGAAGAGTTTTTGCGAGCGTTTAATTCCCAAGCGGGAATGGCGCTGCAAAATTCTCAACTGTTTCAGAACGTGATGGTGGAAAAGCAGTATCAAAAAGATATGCTGCAAAGTCTTTCTGATGCAGTCATTTCCACGGATTTGAAGGGGCGAGTTGTTACTATCAACGAAGCAGCCCTAGAATTGTTGGGCTGTCCGGTAAATCAAGCTAAAAGCAAACACAATCCCCAGATTTGGGAAGATAAACTGGTGAATCGCTATGTTTGGGAAGTTGTGCCGATCGACAATTTGCAATTTCGACTAGAAGACAGTCTCAAAAATGCTGCCCGACATTACGTTCCCGAACAAAGTTTAACTGTGGGACTGTTGGTAGAAAAAACACTTAATTCCCAACAACAAAAAGAAGAAGAAGAAAGTTATATTTTGGCTGTGCCCGATCGCGCTGAGCCTACTTTATATTACGCTTGGGGCGAAAACCGCGCGTGGACTGAGGAAGTAGCGCTGGCAGAATTAGCTAATGCCCAATCTCTATTTGCCCTGCGAAATTCTGCCCTATATCACCCTTATTGCCCGCTGCCGATCCCCGCCTCTCGAATTAAAGTAATTGAACGCAGTTTGAATTTGACTGTCAACCCGCTGCTCAATCCAGAAGGTGGCGTGCGCGGCGGTTTAGTCGTGCTCGAAGATATCAGTCGCGAAAAGCGGATGAAAAATACCATGTACCGCTACCTGACTCCTGGAGTCGTAGATAAAGTGATGGCCTTGGGCGAAGGCGCTCTGATGGTAGGCGAACGCAAAGAAGTTACTATTTTATTTTCCGACATTCGCGGCTACACCACACTCACCGAAAATCTGGGAGCGTCCGATGTGGTATCCCTGCTAAACGAATATTTTGAGACGATGGTGGAGGCCGTTATCCACTACGAAGGCATTTTAGACAAGTTTATCGGCGATGCTTTAATGGCGGTGTTCGGCGCGCCCCTGCCGCTCAATCCCCCGGAAAGTCACGGTTGGATGGCGGTTCAGTCGGCTTTAGATATGCGCCGGCGTTTGAAAGAGTTTAATGATTCTCGCCCTAGTGCAGATCCGTTTCGCTTCGGAATTGGGATTAGTTCCGGAGAAGTAGTTTCGGGAAATATTGGTTCTCAAAAGCGAATGGATTACACGGTAATCGGGGATGCGGTGAATTTGAGTTCGCGATTGGAACAGCTTACAAAGGAGTACGGATGCGATATAATTTTGAGCGAATTTACATACAGTTTGTGTCGCGAAGGAATTTGGGTGCGAGAGTTAGACAAGGTGCGGGTTAAGGGCAAAAATCAGCCGGTAGGTATTTACGAGTTGCTGCAAAATAGTTCTGAACCCATCGACGGGGAAACCGTGCGGTTTTTGGAACTTTACACTAACGGTAGGGAGGCTTATATTGCTAGAAATTTTCAGAAAGCTATTAGTTATTTTGAAGCAGCTTTAGCAATGCGACCGAGCGATAGACCTGTGGAAGTTCACCTCGACCGATCCCTGAGATATTTGGAAGTACCCCCGCCTGATGATTGGGACGGCGTGCATACGATGACAACCAAGTAGTAAATTATATTACATCCGAGTGTTCAAAAGTAAAAAGATTTGATAAAGTTGTGAGATCTTCCTTATGACAGAGTTAACAAGTGTAAAAATGTGAAAATATGAATCGGATGCCATATTAAAGTTAGTATTTATTTCCAGGCTAACAATTAAATGAGTTATTTATCTGTTCCGAATGCCACAAAAGCCGATCGGATTCTGGTGGTAGACGACGCACCAGATAATGTTTTGTTGGTTCAAACAATCCTAGAAGAAGAAGGTTACGAAATTAGTACGGCCGAGAACGGCTTTTCTGCCTTGAGCCAAATTGACAAGTCAGCCCCGGATTTGGTACTGCTAGACGTGATGATGCCGGGAATGGATGGTTACGAAGTCACTAAACGAATCCGAGAAAATAAGGAATTGCCCTTTATGCCGATTTTGCTGATCACTGCTCACGACAGTGCGAGCGTAGTGCAGGGATTGGACATGGGAGCAGACGATTTCATCCGCAAACCAGTCGAAATGGATGAACTGTTGGCGAGGGTTCGATCGCTCCTGCGGCTAAAACACAGCGTAGACGAGCGCAATTCGATCGCCCTCCAGCGCGAAGATTTTGTCTCCCGGCTCGCTCACGACTTGCGGACGCCCCTCGTAGCAGCCGATCGAATGCTAACTTTAATGCAGCAGGGAGCTTTGGGAGAAATTTCCCTTCCCATGCGCGACGCTTTCGGGACGATGGTTCGCAGCAACAAAAACCTGATCGCGATGGTAAATATGTTGCTGGAAGTCTACCGCTACGAAGCAGGCCGCAAATCGCTAAGTTTCGCTGCCGTGGATTTGCGCCAGCTTATTACTGAGGTAGCTGAAGAACTAGCTCCCCTAGCGGATGCTAAAGGTTTGTCGGTAAATTTAGACTTGACAGAAAGTGCAGAAAGTGCACCAATTGCGAAGTATCCGGGCGATCGTCTGGAGCTGCACCGCTTGCTGACCAATCTCATCGGAAATGCGATTAAATTCACCGACAAAGGCTCAATAGATATCACCTTAAAAGCTGCCAATTCACCTGCTTATACGAGCTTCAAAAACCAACCGCTGGCATGGGTAATTATTGAAATCCAAGACACCGGCGCTGGAATTTCTCCCACCGAAAAAGCAAAGTTATTTGAAAGGTTTGGCCCGGGAACTCACAAGAGATCCGGTACAGGTTTGGGACTGCACCTCTGCCGCCAAATAGTCGAAGCTCACCGCGGTACGATCGAGGTAAAATCAGATTTGGGCAAAGGCAGTTTGTTTACTATTCGCTTGCCTTGTTAAATCGGTATCAATAACTCTAACTTTCGGGTGCGAAATGCCCACATTACTGCAGATAAACTGTAATTGTAGGTTGCAAAGTGCGTACCTAATCGAATAGTGGTTAATTTACCCGATGTCATATAATTACTTGGCAACCGAATGTATGGCAATATGTCTAAATGTCCAGTGTGCGGTGCTGAATACATAGAAGAAAAAGCAGAGTTTTGCTCGATTTGCGGGTGGGATTTGACTCCCTACCCGCAACGTGCTAAGCCTTCCAAAACTTATTTAAAAAAAGAACAAGTTAGATTGCAGTGGGCAAAACAAATGTGGGAAATGGCCCGCAATCAACAAAATTGGTTAGCTAAATTTGATGAGTTGCAGGGGGAATTGCAGCAAGGTGCGATCGCCCGCACATACATTCAATCTCAGTTAGAATGGGTTCTGTACCGCCTCGAACAACTAAACCCCGAATTGATTGTCAGCACTCTACAGCGACTCGAAGACAAAATCGGCGCTATACCTGACTCAACTCCGGCTATCTCCGAAGTGGGGATGGACTACCGCCAACTGACAAAGCTATTAGAAACGGGAAAATGGCGCAAAGCTGATGAACACACTTGGGAAATCTTGCTGCAAATCGCTGTCAGGGAAGACGAAGGCTGGCTGAGTGCAGCCGATATTGACAGTTTCCCTCCTACAGACCTTCGCACGATCGACCAACTTTGGCAACAATACAGCAGCGGGCGTTTCGGGTTGAGCGTGCAGCAGCAGATTTGGGAAAGTACCGAGGCAAATTATACTGAATTTTGCGATCGAGTCGGCTGGCGAGTCAAGGAAAATTGGAAATATTACAGCGAGCTCTCCTTCAACGAAGATGCTCCCCCCGGACATCTCCCCGTCACCGCATGGAGGCAGCGCGCCTGTTACGGTGCTGGTAAACTCACCGCAGCAGAAAACTTTGCCCGCATCGCTGCGAAACTGGCAACTGGCGATCGGTAGTCATCCATAATAAAAAAATCAAAATCGACATTAACTGCTATAATCAAAACGGTTTAGCAACTGGGGCTGTGGCTCAGATGGATAGAGCAAGCGCCTCCTGAAGAATCGGGCACCCTGCGAGGAAACTCTGGGAGTGAATGTGGTCAAATTTGGTGAAACCTAAAGAGTTCGTGGGTTCCTACGACTCTAAGGCAATACCAAGCCAAGCCTGAGTTCAGGGCGATTAAACAATCGCCTATATTGAAATCAGGAAGGTTTAGAGACTAGACGGTCACCACCTAAAAGCTGCAAGCATATGGTGAAGGTATAGTCCAGAGAGTGGGGAAACTCACACAAATCTGAAGCGCTAGGTCGCCGGTTCGAACCCGGCCAGTCCCGTTAAAAATCAAGAAAAATTAACAGCAGGAGGGGTAAGCCTAAGTTTTGCCCCTCTTTTTTGCATATCTGCTAACGAATTCGCCCACACACGAATACTTGCTTGAAGACGAGGACTTACGCAGAACCTCTATAGAATCCATCTGAAATCTAAAATCTAAAATCTAAAATCACCTGTTTAAGCCCCACCACAAGCGTAGAGTCAATCTAAAATCTAAAATCTAAAATCTAAAATCTTATGATCCCCCGACCCTTTTTTAAATTTTAATTTTTAATTCCTGTTAGTGGGCTATACGTGCGGTATTTTTTGTTATGGTTCCTTTGTGAGTTACATAAAATTTTTATAGGTTTAGATGTGGTTAAGAATCAACTCAAACACGCAGCGTTACAAGCGTTTGAACACTTCACGCAGTTTTTGGTTCCTAGTAGGGCTTTTGACGGCGTGCTGGTTTGGCTATCAGCACGTTAAGAGCGAATTTCAGAGACCCCAAGCTTTGTTAGTTCTAGGTGGGGCTACGGAGCGAGAGGTGTTTGCCGCCAAATTTGCTCGGGCTCATCCTGAATTGCCGATTTGGGTGTCGTCTGGGAGCAATCCTGAGTTCGCGGAATGGGTATTTTCAGAAGCGGGAATTGAGTCCGATCGCCTGCACTTAGACTACAGAGCGGTGGATACGGTAACAAATTTTACTACCCTCGTAGATGAATTGAAAGCTCAAGGGATTGAGAGCGTGTATCTGATCACTTCTGACGATCATATGCGGCGAGCTCAGATTATCGGCGAAATCGTACTCGGCAGTCGAGGCATTAGTTTTAAGCCTGTGGCAGTTCCGTCTGGGCGAACCCCCGAACCGGTGGAAAAAGCTGTTCGCGACGGCGCTAGGGCTATTCTTTGGCTGACAACCGGTTATACGGGTGCTAACTTCAGCCAAGCCAGAATTGAATAAACACAGGGAAGCATTGAGAAAGTGTTAATTTTTTGCCATTCTCTCTGGTTTTAAAACTTGTTTTCTATAACTATTTAAGGAACGGGAAAGATGCTGATGATAAATGCGTAACAGAAGAGAACGAGTAGTTTAAAATCAGTATATGAACTTCAATAGCCAAAGTTAATGACCGAGCAAATTCTGTCACAGGTTCTGGATAAAATTTTGAGTGACACCAAAACACCGGATGCTGTTTTTTCGGCTTTGGTGCAGGCTTTAGGCGAGGTGTTAAATTGCGATCGCGTCTTTATCTACCTCCGCAATCCTGAAACGCAAATGGGTAGAGTACCTTACTGCTGGCGTCGCAACTCAAAGTATCCCCAGATTTGGGACGCGGAATGGAAAAAAGAACCAGAATCTTTAGGGGAAGAAGACCCTTTGTTTGCAGCAGCTTTGCGAACTGAACCGTCGATTTTTGTTGAGGATGTTGAAACAGCCAATCCTGAAGTTGTCAACAAAGATTTTGAGGCAAAAGAGTTCGGACATCGAGCTTTGATTCACGCTCACCTTTGTGCTGACGGCTTATTGTGGGGGGTTTTGCAGCCTTGTATGTTCGATCGCCCCAGAATTTGGACTGACTTCGATCGCCAAGTTATCGCAGCAGTTACAGAAAAAATTTCGCCTTTAGCTGTCGCTTATGTCACCGCCTCAGCATCAAAAGATGAGCGATAAAAATCAATAATTGACTTGTAGGGAGGGGGTGGGCAATGAATGAATGTAAATTTAAGACTAAAACCACCTCTAGAGCGTGGTTTTAGCCGAATCTCAATGCCCTTCGCGGGGGACAAAAGAGCATTTCCGGTTCCCCCCTTTTTAAGTTAGGAGGGATCTATGCGCTAATTTTCACACAAAAGTCTGGTACTAAATGTGAGCTAGTTGTTATCACCAAGGGTGGGGTGTACATCGCCCTACAGATAGAGCTGGTACACAATTCCTGTTTAAAAAACGCCCCAATTTTGAATGCCCCGACTGCTGAAAACCCCTTGATCCCGACTAATATCATCCTCAGCGCCATCTACTACCACCAAATAATCTCCCGCCCGCAGGCGATCGGTGTAAATTCTAGCTGTTTCTTCGGGAATTCCCAAGTCAGTCAAGGCCTTCACCACTCCACCGAAAGCCGCCGCCGAGACGCCAGTGCTTGCTACGCTAGCCACCAGTGAGGCGCCCAAAGTGCCCGCTGCAATCATCGGCCCGATTCCGGGAATAGCTAAACTTCCGAGACCCACTAGCACGGTGGCTAAAGCACTATTTGTCAGAGTGTCTGCTACCACTCCTGCTCCTGTGTCTAGATTTTTATCGCCCACCTGAGCGATCGTTTCAGTCTCGCCTACAGACTCGCCTGCATCCCTAGCAACAACCGAAACTTTATCCATTGGAAACCCGGAAGATTTCAATTCTGTCAGAGCTTGCTCCGCATCTTCGCGGTTAGAAAACAATCCCAACGCGCGGGTTTGATTGCTTGTTACCATATCTTTCTTCTTATCGCATGTAAAATTAAACTCAAATTCAAGCCTAATTATTGCGCTTGTTTTCAATCACTTATATTGATATTTTTCGATATTTATCTTCAGCATTTATCTATCTGTAGATATAACCTTAAAAACAGCAACAAAAGTTATAAAATCAGCGACCCAAATCGTGCATGGCATTAATCTCGATCGCACATCTTTGAGTCAGCGCTTGCAACTCCTCGCGATCCGACGAACCGGGCGCTTCAATTAGCTTGCCAATTCGCACCGTCAGCGGCACCGGACGCGGCACTGCCGAACCTTTGGACGAAATGGCGTGAGTTCCCCACAAACTAACAGGTAACAGCGGCGCTTTAGCCTTAGCAGCTATCAGCGCAGCACCTAATTTAGGTTCAGTAATTCTGCCGTCTGGGGTGCGAGTTCCCTGCAAAAATACACCAGTCGCCCAGCCATTTTCCAAAGAATTGATCGCCGAGCGAATTGCACTGCGATCGGCACTTTCCCGCTTCACTGGATAAGCACCGTAAAGCGTAATTGCCTGCTTCAAAATAGGAACTTTAAATAACTCTTCCTTTGCCATAAATGCGACAGGCCGCCTCATGCAATTCGACAAAATCGGCGGGTCAAAATCGCTGGCGTGATTGCTGACTACTACCACAGGCCCTTCTGTCGGAACATTTTCTGCACCGTAAATGCGGCCTCGAAAGTAAAGGTGCAGCATCGGGCTGACAATTGACCATTTGAATAAATAGTAGAGAAGTAAACTTTCGACGGGTTCGCGACTTTTGCTCACAGAAAAACCTTAAATTTTAAATTACATCGAATATTAGCCTATCAGTTCAGCAATGACAAATGAATAGTATTTTGAGATTTGTAGGGTGGCCGACGGTTGGAAACCGCGCCTACACACACAAAACCCACCTACGTGGGTTAAAGAAGAAGTCCGCCTGCGCGGACGCAAGCTTGTGTAGCGCCAGACTTAAGTCTGGTGGACTATTTCAGTGAATGTCGGAGGTTTACAAAGGCTCAATTTCCGGCCAGCATAGCTTTCTGTCCTTCCGAAGAAGTCGCATAGCCCAAGAAATCCTTAACTGCTTGGCGAGGAGGATTTTTGTAGGCGTAGTACAACTGCCGCTTGTAAGGATAGTTACCCGCATCCGGCGTCGCACTGTTGACTGGAACAACGCGCACCGCTTTCTGATTGACTACTTGAGCGAATGTGGCATAATCAATGCCGTTGTTGCCTAAAGCTTGCAGCATGGGAGTTGTCGCATCTCGATCGATCTTAGTGATATTCGGCCCCGTGCCAAAATTAGCGTGGTTCTACCGAACCTAGTATGTAAAACTAACTAGCAAAATGCCAATGTAAGAAGCTCCTAAGAATAAAGTTGTCAAAATTTCTAAACCCATAAGCTTTTCTTTTGATGAGCTTTAATTTGTTATTAATTCCTTCCACAACTCCTTGAGTAGTCCTCCGATCAAAATACGCAATAATTTCTCCAATCCACCTAATAATTGTCCCACAGCTTTTGGGGAAAACGGAAATTGCATCCTTTAAGCTGTTGCACATTTAAACTGTGATACAAGCATTGCCCTTATTTTTGATTTTGCGACCCCATTTAATTATTAATTGCCCTTCATTTAAGAGGCGGTGCAATAAATACTCTAGCTCTTCAATAGATGTAAAAAGTCGATTGGCAATATATTCTTTTGCCGAATGCCATACTAATTCAATTAAGTTATAGTCGGGGCTGTATTCGGGGAGAAATTCTAAATGAAGGTTAGGCATTTCTGTTTCAATTATTTTCAGGTACTCTTGTTTCTTGTGAAAACTAGCATTATCAAGGATCATCACTATTTTGGCTCCTTTTTCCGCAAATTCTGAGGCTTGATTACCTGCTGATACCCATTCATTAATTAGCTCTTCATGAAACAGTTTTAGCACTCGATCCAAAATTATATGAATTGCCTTTTTTGAGTAACTCTACCCACCTTTTTTTATCGGAATTTCTCACTCCTCCCATTACATTAACTCTGCCTTTTCTTCGGTCTCCTCTGACCTTTTTTCGGCTGCCTTTTTTACACCAGTTCTTTCTTCGGGTGACTCTTAAACTAAATCCACTCTCGTCCCAAAACCATACCTGTAATCGTTTTGGAGTTTCTTTTTCTATTTTTAAATATTCGGCTATCTTTATTTTAAATGCTGTTCTTTTTTCGGGATTTCTCTTTGACTCCAAACTATACTTTGCCCAGATGTAAACATACTTTTTTTTCTTTAATATCCTCCGAACTTGTCCTCCACTTAATTTTATTCCTGTGGAGTCTTCTAAGTATGTCGCTAATCTCTGCGCTGTCCATCTTCCAAATTCATATCCTAATTCTTGAGGGTCTTTTCCTATGGTTTCTAATAATATCTCTATATATTTATCTGTGGCTTTTTTGTGATTGCCCTTCATCCTTTCATCTATTAAACTTTCTAGATTGTCGGGGTCTCCCTTGATACACCAATAAGATACTTTATTTATTGAACAACCCAAAAACTCAGCGATTTTAGCTTGTGTTTTTCCGTCATTTAGCAATAATAAAATCAGAATTCTTTCTCTGATATTTGCCTTTTCTTCCTCTTTTAAGGCTTTCTGTAGTTTCTCTATTTGTTGGGAATTGAGATGGTTTTTGGCAGGCATTTTTGTAGAGATTGACTAAACTTAATTTTTATTATACCCTATTTAAAGGTACAACAGCTTAGGAAGCTGAAAATTTTTCGGATTTTGTCGGAACGTTACCGAAATCGCCGACGTAGATTTGGTTTACGCTTCAACCTGATTGCAGGCATCTATAACTATGAACTTAACCTTTCAGAATGACTTTTGCAAGAGGTCTACTGTTGAAAAATTGACTTCTTTATATGGGCTTCGTTGGTCGGCAGCAGAAGTCAATTTACGCTATCTTAAAACCACGTTAAAAATGGAGATGTTAACAGCTAAAACTCCGGTGATGGTGAGAAAAGAAATCTGGACACATTTATTAGCTTATACTTTATTACGTACCATTATGTGGCAGGCTGTATCTTCGTCAGAAAATACAGTTTTTCAACTCTCATTCCAATCAACTAGGCAGCAGTTTAATCTGTTATTGACGCTGTTGGCAACTACAGGAAAACGCCAACAGCGACAATGGCGTCAATTACTTTTGGAACAGGTGGCAACTAATTTACTCACGATTCGACCTGAGCGTTCTGAACCCAGAGTTTTAAAACGCAGGCCGAAACCGTATCCTCGAATGCAGGAACCTCGCTCTGTCTTGAAAGCTAAACTGCGGGCGTGATTAAGCCTTTTTCAGTGCCATTGGACTTGAGATTTCTCTTTCTCTTTTCTCTGCGAGTTCTGCGCCCTCTGCGGTTCATTAATTCAAAAATTAGACAACAAATCCGTTAAACATCATATTTTATACCATTTTCATAAACAGGCAAGATGCCTGTTTATGAAAATAAATATTCTGCTTGTGGGGAGTAGGGGTTGGGCATCCTACCCGCCCCCCAGATGCAATTTAAAGGTGAGAAAGCCTCTGTTTTAAAGCGCCTCAACAGGTGCAGGTTCCCAAACCTCCCCGTATTTTTCCTTCAAGTCGTGCCAATTCTCCACCTGTCCTGGTTCGTATTCCCCCGGCTTTCCCCACTGCAAAAACGCGCTCAAAGCAGCCTCATTTTGTTCGTCCAGAAAACGGATTGCATAAGTAGTAAAATTGCCTCTTTTAGCCTCGCCCATTTCAAACTTCACCTGTTTTATTTTGTCCATATTCAGATGAAACTCAAATATTTCGGCGTGCATATTGGCATACTTTCCCTTCGGCAACTCCGCATAAAACAGCTTGCGAATTGAACCGCGCACTTCCAGCACAGCCGCGCTGCTAGTCACGATTAAACGCAGCGTTCCCAAGTGTTCGCAAGCTTCCAAGAATTCTTTCAGAGTCGCAGTCATATCAATTTTGGATTGTGGATTGTGGATTTTGGATTAAATCGATCAGAAGAAAATGGTATTTTGGAATTAGGAAAAGGAATTAGAGAAAAAAGGATAATTCTTCCTTCTCCCTTCTCTCTAAGATAACTAAAGCTTTCCTTCTCTCTAAGATAACTAAAGCTTTCCTTCTTCCTTATTCATTCATGTTTCGTGCAGTTCGTAAGCAGCGACGATCCGCTGCACTAGAGGATGCCGCACCACATCCGCCTGAGAGAATTCGCAGAAAGCAATGCCCTCAACGTTGCGTAGAATGTTTTGGGCGACTGACAATCCCGACTGTTGGTTTGGCGGCAAATCTGTTTGAGTGATATCGCCCGTTACTACCATTCTCGATCGAAAGCCCAGACGAGTCAACACCATTTTCATCTGAGCCGGCGTCGTATTTTGAGCTTCGTCCAAAATTACGAAAGCATTGCTGAGAGTGCGCCCCCGCATATAAGCTAAAGGAGCTACTTCAATCAAGCCTCTTTCCATTAAATCGGCCATTTTTTCAGGGTCGATCATTTCTTGTAGGGCGTCGTAAAGCGGGCGCAAATATGGATCGACTTTTTGCTGCAAATCTCCCGGCAAAAACCCTAATTTTTCGCCAGCTTCCACCGCTGGCCTGGTTAAAATCAGCCGTTCGTACTGCTTGCTTAACAGCGCTTGCACGGCGAAAATAGCTGCTAGAAATGTTTTGCCAGTACCAGCGGGGCCAATGCAAAATGTCAGGTCGTGCGTGCGTACTGCTTGAACATATTGCCGCTGCTTGAAGGTTTTGGCTCTAATTTCTTCGCCGCGGCGGGTTCTGGCGAGAACGTCTCGCTGTAAGTCTTGTAAATCGCCTTGGCGGTTGGTATCCAAAGCTTGGCGCGCCGTCTGGATTTCAACTCCGGTAATATTTTTGCCGGATTTCCAATAGTCTGAGAGCGATCGCACTAATTTATGACACAATTCTACTTGGCTTTTTGTGCCGGAAATCAGCAGTTCTTGCCCTCGCATTACCAGGTTAGCACCAGTTTGCTTAGAGATCATTTTCAGGTTTTCTTCTTGATTACCCGCCAGCGACATTGCGCTTTGAATGCTCGGTAACTCTATTGTTAGTTTTTCATTCATGCCAACATAAGCTCCTCCAAATAAGCAATTAAAAGTTAACAACTAAACATTAAACCCGTCACTATTTGCGAACAAAAAGACGCCCGTTACTAGGTTTTACCTAGTATCTAAGGCGTCTTTTAGATTTAGCTCCCAAATGAGTTTGGTGCTTGAGGCACAAATCAAATCTCCCTTCTATTAAGTCAGGCAATTTTAGATTTTAGATTGGAAATTTTAGATTTTAGATTAACCTGATGCCGCTGACATTTGAAATTTAAAATTTTACATTTGTTTCCGATCGCAAAACCGGCAATTTCCAACTAAACGGCGCTTGTAATACAAAGTCTACAACAGGCAATCTAAAATCTAAAATTCTTTCTTGGCTCTGCAGTTAGTTAATAACCAGGAGTATTTCTGCTCGTTCTAAACGTAGGTGTGTTAGTACGGCGAGGTTGTTCTCTCGGAGTTCTGCTAGCTAAGGGACTCGGCGACGGAGGTGGCGTCCGGGGTCGGAAGTCGCCTCGCGGCTCCCGCGAGCCACGATCTGGGCGATCACGATCCGGGCGATCGCGATCCGGACGATCGCGATCGCCCCTGGGCGGGCCCGATCCGCGATCGCCCGCTTCACCATCGTATATATCTAAGTAGAGGGACTGACCCGCCGTCTGCGCCACCGCTTCGAGCGTAGTTCTAATTGCCTGAATATTGCGTCCGCCCCTACCGTAAACCCGGCCTTTGTCTGGATCTTCAAAAGCAAGCCTAACCCAGACCCGCGATTGGCGCGGGTGCAGTTCGCAATCAACCCGCAAAGAGCCTGGGGTCTCTAAAAAAGGCCCAATTAAAAACTTAACCAGTCCAGCATAGTTGGGACTAGCTGACTGTTGCTGTGCTGGATTCAACGTTGGCTCCGGCTCCGACTTGTTCAAATACATGGGCTTTTCTCAGGATGTCACGCACGGTGTCAGTTGGCTGAGCGCCTTCTTGGAGGCGCTTGACAATCGCTGGAACATCCAGCCTGGTTTCATTATTTCTGGGGTTGTAATAGCCGAGCTCTTCTAAGGGACGGCCGTCGCGGCGAGTAGAACTGTTCATCGCTACAATCCGGTAGCTTGTCTCGCGTTTTTTCCCGTATCTCTTCAATCGCAGTTTGATCATCTTCTTGCACAATAGTCTTGTTCCAATTCTAAGCTATTTTGTCAATGCTCCTTCCCCGAACCCCAACTCAACCCGTATTTCTTAACCTCCGACCAAAATATCGCTACGATTTGCTGCCCCCAAGGCAGGTCTGGCGCCGTCAATGTGCGGTGTAATTGCTAGTGGCAAAATCGATGCTGTTCCCCATTGCTGCACCAATTTTTGCAAAAATATATCTTGCTGCGCCCTCAAAGCATCCCAATCAGTACCGCGATTAATAATTGCAAACCAAACTAAACCCCGATCGCGCGTGGGTATGGCTCCAGCCAAAGCAATCACCGTGTCCAAAGTACCAGTTTTCACCACAGCCGATCGCGGAATGTGTCGGTTTTCCAAAGTTCCTCGATCGCGCCCGGACACCGGAAACAAGTCAGCAATCGTCAGCCCTGTAGTCTGAAGGTTGCGGGCGATCGCCTGCATCATCCCACAAGCCGCCCTCGGAGACATCTGATTTTCCACTCCCAATCCCGAACCGTTAACTAATTGAAGTTCCTCCTCCGGCACTCCCGCAGCCCAAGTCGCTTGCTGCTGGACTATTTTTGCCCCGCCCAAATTGTCGGCCAGCATCTGAGCCATTTCATTATCGCTGTGGACGTTCATCTGCTTCAGAATTTCGGCTAAAGGAAGCGATCGGCGTTTCAGCAGCAAATGCCCCGAACTCACAAATTTCTCAGCAATGACGCTGCCGGCAACTGTTACTTGCGGTTTTCTAGTTCCTGGAGCCATCTTAGAATACATTGCCACCACGTCCGGAGGCCAATTGCTGCCCTCAAGAGCTTGCCGCAGTATCTCCCCCGCGGCCAAAGGATCGGACTCGTAATTCATGCGGAAATTGCCTGTCACCACCAAATTTCCCGCCACGCGCTCGATACCCATTTGATTGAGAGCATTGCCAACGGCGATCGCCTCCTCCCACACGAACAGCGGATCGCCCCCGCCGCTGACCACCAAATCTCCCTGCAACACCCCATTCCTAATCGGCCCCGTTCCCCGGAACCGCGTTTCAAACTGATAATCAGGGCCCCAAGTTTCCAGCGATGCCAGAGAAGTCGCAATCTTAGTCAGCGAAGCCCCAGGCATCAGCACTGTCCCCTGCTTACTTACCAGTGGAACAATACCCGCTTGCACCCAAATTCCCTGATTGCCCTCAATCAGGTTCTTGTCCTTCAAATCTTTTAAGTATTCCCGCACCGCCGCTTCTGTTGGCAAGTCGGGATTTGCCACATCTATTCCCCCAAAAGCCAAATCTTCGGCCACCACTAACGCGGGTATCCCTCCCCGCCAAGCCAGCACTGACGCAGCATTAGGCCCGACACTGCGTACCCCAGCCATGTCCAGCCACAGAGACACGATCCCCGAGCTAAATAAATCCAGCATTTTTTACTCCTAAAGTCAATCGATTTGAGATTTGAGATTTGAGATTGAAGAAAGCGCTTCCACTGATAAATCCGCAGGCTTGTGATGAGGATGGGCAGCTTTTCTCTCCCTCCACCGATGAATCCGGGGGTACCTGACTAAAGTGCTTGCGGTCATGTAAACTATTCCATTGATTTTTTCAATTTGCAGTCAAAAATAGTAAAGTAGTGACAAAACAAGTTCTATCAGAGTAGTCGGAAATGAGAATTGTCCGATCGCCGTTGCGAGCGGATTTTAGTTCTTTATTCAGACTTCTGGATTCACGCTCCTGACTTCCTGGTAGAATTTTTAGTGTTTCTCAAACATTGGTCAATGGGATCGACACGCGCAAGAATTGCAATAGACGCTATGGGTGGGGATCATGCCCCCGCCGAAGTTGTAGCTGGAGCGCTTAAGGCACAAGAAGAATTAGGCGTAGAGATTTTGCTGGTGGGCGACCCGCAGCAAATAGAAGACTCGCTCCGGCAACAAGACGCGATCGGCCGCGTCTCTACAGGTCAGCTAGAAATCGTTCCTTCTGAAGGAGCGGTGGAAATGCACGAAGAACCTCTGAGTGCCCTCAAACGCAAGCCCAACGCTTCGATTAACGTAGCGATGAACTTGGTAAAGCAGCAGCAAGCTGATGCTGTGGTGTCCGCCGGTCACTCCGGCGCGGCAATGGCTGCTGCCCTGCTGAGGTTGGGGAGGCTCCCCGGAATCGATCGCCCTGCGATCGGTGCGGTTTTGCCGACAATGGTACCGGGCAGCTCTGTACTCATTCTCGATGTCGGCGCTAATGTGGACTGCCGCCCCAAATTTTTGGAGCAGTTCGCTCTTATGGGAACTATTTACAGCCAGTGCGTGCTGGGTGTCGCCGAACCTAAAATCGGCCTGCTCAACATTGGCGAAGAACCTTCTAAAGGCAACGACGCCGCCGTGCGAACTCACCAGTTATTGGTGGACAACCCGAACATTCCTTTTGTGGGCAATGCCGAAGGCCGCGACGTGCTGTCGGGGAAATTCGACGTGATTGTCTGCGACGGGTTTGTCGGCAACGTGTTGTTGAAGTTTGCCGAAGCCGTGGGCGAAGTCGTAGTGCAGGTGCTTAAGGAAGAGTTGGTCCAAGGGCTCCAACATCAAATTAACGACCCTATGCTGCAAAAAAGCTTGCAAGGATTCAAGCAGCGGGTAGACCACGTTGAACACGGCGGCGGTTTACTATTGGGCGTTGCTGGAGTTTGCATTATCAGCCACGGTTCGTCTCAGGCTGCCTCGATTTTTAATGCCATTCGTTTGGCGAAGGAGGCTATTGACAACCAAGTGCTGGAGCGAATTCGATCCTCCAATCACCAAAGCGCTATGGAACAAGAAGCTGTGAATTAGAGGCAGTAAGTAGGAATTAAAAATTAAAAATGTAAAATTAAAAATGTCAGCTTAAACCAACTGTTTTGCTTAAAAAAAGTAATTTCAGCAGTTTAAAAAATAATTTTAATTGGTAGTTTTTAATTTTTAATTTCTCGATCGAACAGCGAGTAAATGGAGAGGAATGTTGCAGCAATCAGGGTTCGGCATTGCCGTCACGGGTAGCGGTTCTTGTACACCGCAGGTTTCACTGGATAATAACGGTTTGAGTCAGATAGTAGAAACTTCTGACGAGTGGATTGGGGCGCGGACGGGCATTCGAGCGCGCAGGCTGGCGGACGATCGCACTTCTTTGTGCGATTTAGCTTCGGAGGCATCGCTTCAGGCGATCGCAATGGCAAAAATTTCGCCGACAGATATCGATTTAATTATTTTGGCGACTTCCAGTCCTGACGATTTGTTTGGCACTGCCAGTAAAATTCAATATCAGTTGGGCGCGACAAAAGCTGTGGCGTTTGATTTGACAGCAGCTTGTTCGGGCTTTGTTTTTGGTTTAGTTACAGCCTCGCAGTTCATTCGGACAGGGGTTTATCAAAATGTTTTGCTCATCGGAGCCGATATTTTATCTCGCTGGGTGAATTGGTCGGATCGGGGTACTTGCATTCTATTTGGAGACGGTGCAGGTGCGGTGGTATTGCAGGCCTCAGAAGTCGATCGCTTTTTGGGCTTTGAAATTCGTAGCGACGGAACGCAAAATTCCTCTCTCAATTTGGCTTACAAAGCCGAGTCAAAAGGATTAATTGAGGGCGTGAATATCGCCCAAGGTGGATTTCATCCCATCACCATGAACGGTCAAGAAATCTATCGTTTTGCCGTAAAAAAAGTGCCGGAAGTCATAGAAAAAGCTATGTTTCGGGCAAATATCAGCGTTGCTGAAATTGACTGGCTGCTATTGCACCAAGCCAATCAGCGGATTCTGGATGCAGTTGCCCAAAGGCTAAAGATTCCCCCCGAAAAAGTAATTAGCAATTTGGCGAATTACGGCAATACCTCAGCGGCTTCAATTCCCCTTGCCTTAGACGAAGCCGTGCGTCTGGGTAAAGTTAAAGCGGGCGATACTATTGCTGCTGCTGGTTTCGGTGCAGGTTTGACTTGGGGGGCGGCAATTTTTAAATGGGGAAGATAATATTTGGCGACCGTATGTAAACTTGCTCCGGTTATTGTCGGGAGTTCGATCGAGTAAAATACAAATCCTTTAACACGCCATACATAGGGCAAGGTTCGCAGCGGTGCACCACCCGGACAACAGTTATTGACAAGGGCGTGCTGAAATGGAAAATCCTCTATTCTTCGATCGACTTTCCCCGGCTTGAAGGTTAAAAATTTTGTTACGGCTATTAATTAAATTAAAGTAGCAAAAAAAATATAAACCTGGTAAAAAAGGCAATTATATGTTATAACTGTGAGTCGCGTGAGTCGCGAGTAGATAGTTCGTTAACCGAAAGATAGCGGATACCAGCGAGCGAAGTTAGAAGCGGGAAAGAAAGAATTTTTGCAATCACCAATTAGCAACCACCAATTAGCAGATTACCGGAAAAATGACTAAAACAGCATGGGTATTTCCCGGACAAGGTTCCCAGGCGATCGGGATGGGTGCAGACTTATTAAACTTGCCAACAGCCAAAGCCAAATTTGAGCTCGCTAAAGAAATTTTAGGCTGGTCTGTCCCGGAAGTTTGCCAAAAAGAAGAAGCAAAACTATCTCGGACTCTCTACACTCAGCCTTGCTTGTTCGTAGTAGAAAGTATTTTGGCCGACTTAGTGCGAGAAAAAAGCGATCGACCAGCGGTAGTTGCCGGTCACAGTTTAGGAGAATATGTTGCCCTATACGCAGCAGGCGTCTTTGACTTTGAAACCGGATTGCGTTTAGTCAAACGCCGCGCCGAACTCATGGAAACTGCCTCTGGCGGGCAAATGGTGGCTTTGATCGGGTTCGACAGGCAGGAACTAGAATTGCAAATTCAATACAGCCGAGACGTAGTGCTGGCAAACGACAACAGCGAAGCACAAGTCGTGATTTCTGGAACGCCTGCAGCAGTAGAAGATTTGCTTGCCAAAATCAAAGTCAAACGCGCCGTTAAATTGAATGTTTCCGGTGCGTTTCACTCTCCCCTGATGGCATCAGTGGCGGCAGAGTTTCAGCTAGCCTTAAAGTCTGCCAGGTTTTCCGATGCTAAAATGCTGGTGCTCTCAAACGCAGAACCGTCAGCCACTACCAGCGCAGCCACTTTAAAGCAGCGGTTGGCTCAGCAGATGACTAAAGGCGTGCGGTGGCGAGAAATTTCCCTGCAATTGCCACAACAAGGAATCGATCGCGTAGTGGAAATTGGCCCGGGCAAAGTTCTCACAGGTTTGATCAAACGGACTTGTCCCGATTTAGCGCTGGTAAATGTTAGCAGTTTTGCAGATTTGCCCGCTTAATCTATTTTTAACCTGTTATTAGACGGCAGGTTATAAACTTTAGAGTTAATTAGCCCGAAGATTGCCCAAAAACGAATTGCACAACAGGCAAATCCGAATATTGCCTGTTGTGCAAATTGGGGATAGACGATCCAGACAGTTAGAAACTATTTATTAAAATTGTAGAGATAGATCGACCTGACGGGGCGATCGACAATTCCTGATGTAAACTAGGCGTAAAAACCAAGCTTATCTGGTAATTATATGAAAAAAGTCCTTTATTGGTTGATGGGTGACAAGGCAGGCAGAACCATCGTAGGTGCGTGGAACTGGATGTGGGGACTGCCCGTAGAATCCGGCGGCCAGGTGTCGGTGGCGGTAGCCGAAGAGTCACTGCGATCGATGCAAGAATCAGTGCAAAAGCTAGCAGCAGCAGTCTCCACCCAAGTTGCAGCCTACCAGCGCGCCAAAACTAAATATGAAGAAAAAGTTAGGGAAATGCAAACCGTAGAGCGCCAAGCCATCACAGCCCAGCGCAACGGCAACGAAGAAGCAGCCCGCTTGGCAATGGCGAAGGTAATTCAGACAGAACAAATTCTGCCGCAATTAGAATCCCAAGTAAAACAAGCCGAACAATACGTCAACGCTTCCAAAGACAAGCTAAATCGAGAACGGATGAAGCTGGAAGCTTACAAAACCGATATGCAAAATATGAAAGATATGGCTGAGATTAACGAAGCCCTCGGAGCCATATCCAAAGTCAACAACGACCTCAGTATCGATTCAGCTCGATCGCAGTTTGAGCAAGCCAAAAACGCCGTCCACGGCCACCACCTCAAACAGCAAGCTTTAGCAGAAATATCTGAGAACCCCCAAGAAAGACTTCAGGCAGAATTAGAAAATATGACCTTAGACGATGAAGTTAATCGCAGGCTGCAAATGTTAGACGACTCCAACAACAAAGAACTTCCCAACTAAGGAGAATTTTATGGCTAAGAGCGGGCCTCCCCCCATAGTTTTTATTCTGTTATTTCTGTTGCTCGCCGGTGGCGGTTGGTTCTTTTTTCTCAACAAACCAGCCTCCCAGGATGCTAATAATACCCCGACTCCCACACCCGCAGGCAATGCTGTCGCACCTCCAGTCGCGCCAGTAGTCGGCGGCGCTTCGCCTGTTGCAGCTAGTTCCTTTGCGCTTCCAGCTTCCGTGCCTGCGGGTACGGCGGTGAGAATTGACGGTTCCACCAGCATGGTGACAATCAATCAGAACCTCAAGAACGGCTTTCAAGGCAAGTTTTCCGGCACGATAGTCGATACCAAAGCAAACGGTTCTGCAAAGGGAATTCAAGATTTGGTCGCAGGAACAGCCGATATTGCAGCGATATCGCGACCTTTGACGGCTCAAGAACAAGGTCAGGGTTTGGCAGCGGTGCCTGTTGCGCTAGATACGATCGCCCTTGTAGTCGGCATTAACAACCCCTTCAAAGGAGGTTTAACCTCGGCTCAAGTTCAAGATATTTTCAAGGGAAATACTCAAGACTGGTCGAAAGTCGGCGGCCCGGCGGGCCCGATTAAAGTAATTAACAGACCGGCAGTTAGTGGCACTCACCAAACGTTTAAAGAACAAGTGCTTGGAGCTGGCGAGTTTGGCACGACGCCAAATATTACCACGCTCGATCGAGATGCGACAACTCCCCTGCTGCAAGCTTTAGGCAACAACGGCATTGGCTATGCGACTTTCGCTCAAGTAGTCAATCAGAGAACGGTGCGCGTTGTTCCCGTCAACGGTGCGACGACGGATGCGGGTAACTATCCTTACAAGCGGCAGTTGTACTACGCCTACAAAAATCCTCCTAGCCAAGCAGTTAAGGATTTCTTGGGCTATGCCACTTCTTCGGAAGGACACAAAGCCATGCTGGCAGCAAATTGAGCCTTTGCACACAAAAGTCCGACATTCACTGAAATAGTCCACCCGACTCTAGTCTGGTGCTACACAAGCTTCCCCCCGCGCAGGCGGACTTCTTCTTTAACCGGAACTTATATCAATTCCGCCGGCGCCGGAATGATGTCATATCCGCGCTTGATCGTCATGGTAAAGTCGAATGAAGTTGCCAACAAATATCAACGCAACTTTCAGTTTTTTGACTCACAGTCAACAGTTACAGCACTTTCCTGGTAAGTGCTGTAAGATGCGATTACCCTAGCCTTGTGTAATCTACCAAAGAAATTGTGCGTATTCGTAATCGCTATTCGCACCTTAAAAAAGATAAATTGTGCAGAATTACCGATCGACTAAAAACACAATTCCCAATTCCCCAATGTCATCGCATTTCCGCAACTCTCACAGTCTCTGTAGGTGGCATAATTGCCTCTTTAGCATTCAACTTTTGATTCAACTCCCGAATCCGGCGCGACAGCAAGCGAATAATATTCACAGCAATTCCCGGCGTTTCATCAATCGCATCGTATAGCTGCATTTGAGTCAGCATCAAACACTCGGATTGTTCGAGAGTAGAAATAGAAGCCGATCGAGGTTCTGCATCAAACAGCGACATTTCTCCGAAACAAGCCCCCGCTTTCAACTGTGCCAAATCCCGATCGCCTATATGGACCCGCACCGTTCCCGATACCAAAATATAGAGAGACCGCCCTTCTTGTCCTTCCGTAAAAATCCTGTGCTTGGAAGGAAATGAAAGTTCATCCATTACCGATGCTAGACGCACGAGAAAATCATCCCGCAGTTCCTTAAAAATCGGAACCTCCCTCACAAACAATAGGCGTTCGACGCTTGTTAACATAATGAGATGCAATGATTAATTTAAACTTAAAAAGGGGAAGGAGAAGGGGAATAAAAACGGTTGACAATTGACGGTTAACTGTTGACTGACAATAACAACTGCCAACTGACAACTGACTAACCTTACCTTTTTCCCCCAGCACCCAACTCTGCCATCATCTCTTCAACTTGAGCGGATACCAAATTATCGGGGTCATTTTGCAGCCTGGGCAACAATTCGACCAAAGCCCGCGGCGAGGCTATTTTCAAATAGGCTAACACTGCTTCGCGGACAAAACCCGTCGGGTGTTGCAGACAGACAAGAGTTTGTTGAGCGGTAAGACTCCAGCGCGCTTCCCTCGCCAAGTGAAAGCAGCAGGCCAAGGCCCAATCCGAAAGGAAGTGGCGCAATTCTAGCAAGCGGCGCAAACGATCGCTAGGGGCTAGAGGTTTGTAAACCATCAATTCCGAGAGGTTGCTCAATTTTTCTCTTTCCGAGTGTTGATCTAACAAATTGATGAGCGAGCGCTTCCTAGCTATATCCACAGTATTATCGAGAATTTCCAATCCCCTAGCAACCAAAGAAGGTTGGCCAGAAGCGATGTTGAAAGCAGCGGCTTGTACCGTGTCCAGCGGATAAAGAAACTTCATCAGCAAAAAACACCGCTCCCTAGCATCAGCTTCCAACCCCGCCAGAGCACGCTGCAACAATTGAGCCGTATCGTTCCCCGGTTCCCGGGCGCTGTTGGCTTCCCGATCTGAGAAATTGCCGTAGCTTGTTACCCCAGACAAATCTACCAGAGCTGCATAAATTTGACCGATAAACATTAACTCCTGTTCGATAAGAGTTTCCAACCCGCTACGGCCGATGCGGTCTAGAACCCCTTCTATCCCCGCTTCCGAAGGCATTTTTAACAGGATGCGGAGGATATTGCGCCTCGTCGTTCCCCAAGCCGTCATCAAATTGCTCACCAAAATGTCGATCGCCTCATTTGTCCCAATTTGACCCAGAGCCGTCCAAGCTTGCAACCTGACCAAATCCGACTTGTGGATGTCCTCAGCCAAATACACCAGCAAAGGAATCGCGTCGTTGTGAAGTTTGACTATAGCCTGCAAAGCTGCTTCCCGAGTCGATTTGTAACCAAGTCCGCGCAGCAGCGAAGGATAATATTCTTCCGAATGAGTAGACGAAATCACGTCTAACAGAGCGCAGCGCACTCGCAGAGATTCATCTTGCAAAAGATTGGGGATGTGCAGCCGCAGTCCTTGCAAATAATCAGCTTCTCCCAGAGCCCGCGTCCCCATAACACGTTCCCGCTCTTGTTTGTGTGTCAGCATTTGCCGCAGCGTATTAGTAGCCTCTGCCTTTTGCTGGCGATCGCCCCTTCTCATAATTAAAGCAGCCGCCGTACCCCGCACCACCGGATCGACCGTCGGCTGCAAGTAAGGCCGCAAGCTCTCAATATTCGGTTCAGCTTCCGTCAGCCAGATGTAACGCAAAGCCAAGGCCAGCACCTCCGGCGGCAAGGATTGCTGCGAGAGTGCGCGGACAGATTCTAAATATGCGGGGTTCGGGTGTTGCAGCATCGTTTCCAAGCTCTGGCGCTGCAAATTAGGGGAGAGCGAATCCAGGAGGGGAGCCAGAACTTCTCCGACATTTTTGGGGTCAATTTGCGTCAGGAGTTCTATGCAAGAGCGCTTTTCATCTTCGCCCCCCGGCTTTTGTAGAGTTTCCACCACTGCGCGCTTGAGAGCTTTGAGGTCAACGTCTGTGACGCCCAAGCGCCCCCGCTCCGCACTTTTGACCAACAAACCCACGTATTGAGAGCGGATCAGCCATACGACAAACACCCACAACAGTGCCAATATTACGATCGCGCCAATAAATATCAAGCTTTGCTGGTCGTGAAATATATTTTCGTCTTGCTGGGGGAGTATCTTGCCTGTCACCCACAGCATAATCAGGATGCCTACTCCTGTAGCTCCGCAGGATAAAGGTTCGCCCACACCGTTGACCAAAGTTTGAATTCCCGATCGAATATTGTCGGGAATCGGTTGAAATAAAACCGGGCTAACGGTTTCCAAAAGCGTGTAGTGAAGCAGTTCGTCTAAAAATCTCAGCAATATTAGCCCGATAAACACAGATACTAGCTGGCCCAGAGATGCTCCTATGGTCAGCACCCCGAGTATAGCGATGCCCGCCGGCAAAATCATCGCCGTCACGAATACACCGATTCTTTCCACCAACCTGCTCGAAGCGAACCACTGAGTCGCCACTTGAAACAGGCCTTGTATGCCTTCATAAATGCCCAGGAAGCTAGCGATCCAGCTAGCTCCGTCTTCCGGGTTTTGGTATTCTAACTGGCTGTAGAATTGGAAATCTACCAGCACGTAGACGACTTCTGCGAGGATGAAGAAACTGACTAGAGGTACGGCGTATTTTTGTAGCGGGCCTGTAACTTTGCGGGCGGTAAATTCTTCTTGGTCGTCGTCTTCGTCGTCATCCGTCCAGTGAGCCGTTTCCGGGAATGCTTGGCTGTATTTTTCCGTGAGGTAGTAGAGCAACACCGAGCCTGTCGCCACCATCAACCCCGATATGAGGGTAACGTTTTTGAGTCCGACTACGTACAGCAAAACAGGCAAAGAAAACCCGCTGACTACTCCAGCCACTAGATAGCCGCTGCTGACTAGCGGATATGTGCGCTTGATTTCTCTAATGTTAAACAGTTGGTTGGAAGTGATGGAAGTGTTGAGGTCGTTGAGGACATAGCAAGCTTCCACCCACAGCCACATTAAAAAAATAGTAATAAAAGCGATGCTGATGCCAGCTATCTTAGTATTTTCGTAGCCGATGCCGAATCGAAACAAAAATAGCGGTACCGACATCATACCCAGAACCACTACGACGGTGCGCCTCAGCGGCAGGATTTTTTGCAGCCACGAGTAGACAAATCCCAAGCCAGAACCGATAAAGGCGCTGGCTATGTAGATAAAGGGCATTTTGTCGGCACCGTACTCGTCTAAAAACAGACCTACTGTGCTGAGTTCCAGCCAGATCAGCCCGACGGAGGTTAGAGTGTAGACGAGGAACATCAGTACGGTTCGCTCTACTTCTTCCGATCGCAGGTTGAGCGATCGCAGCACTCCTTGTCTTACTCCCGCCGAACCGCTGATTTGAAAATTTTCCATGCAGCGTTGATTTCCCTGTGTGGTAGCTTAATTCCTGACTAAATTCGCAAGTCATCAGCTATCAGTCACCAGCTTATGACTGATGACTGCTTACTAATGACTATCTATTTATACTTTCTTGGGCGACAGCAGCATCATCATACTGCGTCCTTCTTTTTTGGGGGCTTGCTGCACTTCTGCGATTTCCTGCAAATCTGTGGCCATGCGCTTAAGCAAGTCCTCTGCTAGGTTGCTGTGTTGGATTTCCCGACCTCTAAACATGATCGTGGCTTTTACTTTGTCCCCAGATTTGATAAAGCGGTCTGCTAGTTTGAGGCGCACTTGGTAGTCGTGTTCTTCAATTTTGTAGCGCATCTTCACTTCTTTAACATCGGCAGTGTGCTGCTTCCGCTTTGCTTCTCGCGCTTTCTTTTCCTGCTCGAATTTGTACTTCCCGTAGTCCATTACCCGGCATACGGGCGGGTCAGCTTTGTCGCTGACAAGTACGAGATCGAGTTCTTTTTCTTCTGCCAGGCGCAGCGCTTCTGCAGGCGTCAATATCCCTAGTTGCGCGCCGTCGGTATCGATTACCCGGATTTTGGGGTATCGAATATTTTCGTTGATCTGGGGTAGGTTGCGATTTTGTCTTCTTTCAATCACAGGCATGAATGGTTTTACAAGCAGTAGTTTAATAGCGAAGCTTCTTGATAGTTACAGGTTTGATCTGTCAATATTTCACGATTGACGATCGAACTGTTTTATAAGGTGTTACCCTTACCGGACGTACTACCGCGCCCTGTGTCCCCTCCGCTAAAGCCTTGGGGAATATTTGGACGATCGTAAATGAATTCTTACAATACTTGCTATTCTACTCAGTCTGGCTGGGTTTCTGCCTAGTTTTATTTTAACTTCACACACGATCGCCCGCCCTCTTGCCCGATTGATGACAAAACCGTCAAAAATTCAGGGTAAAAGCTTAAGGATGAGGTACAGCCGCTTTTCCTAGCCCATCTCGCCCGGTCTGGCAAGTCCCCCAAGTCGCCTGATTTGCCTTGTAGAATAGGTATAAGCAAGTGTAAATTTATGTTGCGAGCTGAGGCAAAATTGACAAATTCTCTGCTGTGGCACCAACGGGTGGGAACTCAACGAGACTGGATGTGGCGGGGTTGGCAAACTCGCTACACTTATTTGCGGCCGACTTTGGGGCGAAATCAAGGCGCGCTGGAATTTCAAGATTCTGCGGCAGAACCAATGGTCCCGCGCGCATCGGGAACGCCGATTATTTTACTGCACGGGTTTGGAGCTTCGATCGGGCACTGGCGACAAAATCTCGCCCAACTCGCCGAAAACCAAACCGTTTACGCCTTGGATTTGTTAGGGTTTGGCGCTTCCCAAAAAGCTCCGGTCAACTACTCTGTGTCTTTGTGGGTCGATCAAGTTTATGATTTCTGGCTGACTTTTATCAGAGAGCCGGTAGTCTTGGCAGGAAACTCGATCGGATCGCTGATTTGTCTGGCCGTAGCTGCAGCTCACCCGGACATGGTAGCCGGCATCGTGATGATTAGCCTCCCAGACCCCTCTGTGAGAGCCGAAGCGGTGCCCGGATGGCTGCTTCCGGCGATCGAAGCTGTCGAAAGTTTGTTTGCTTCTCCGATCGTACTCAGGCCTTTGTTTTATTTGGCCCGCAAGCCTTCCTTTGTCCGTCGCTGGGTTGGCTTTGCCTACTCCAACCCCGAAGCTGTTACCGACGAATTAGTTGAAATTCTAGCAGGGCCTGCGGGCGATCGGGGAGCCGCCCGCGCCTTCTGCGCCTTATTTAAAGCTGTAGGCAGTTCAAAATTTTGCCCCAGTGTCAAGATTGTGATGCGAAATTTAACAATCCCCATGCTGTTAATTTGGGGCAAACAAGACCGGATGATTCCCCCTCGGTTCGCCCGACCCCATCAATTTGTCGAATGCAATCCCAATTATGTAGAGCTAGTGGAATTAGATAATGCTGGCCACTGTCCCCAGGATGAATGCCCGGAACAAGTAAATCAAGCAATTTTGAACTGGATGAGCCGGAATTTTACACCTATGGGCGAGATCCCATTGCAGCACTGTTGATTAGACATGAGGTCGTGGATTACTAAGGTAAAAAAATAACTTTTAGGTATCGATCCCCCTCAAAAATAACTTTGCTAGAACTCAATCCCCCTGGTGGTATGGTATAGCAGATGTTGAAGGCGATCGCGACGAGCGGAGCGGGTAAAAAGAAGTCCGAGGCAACGCGCAATCAACCACTTAGGTTTCAAAAATTAAGAACGTCCTTACCGTCACGGCGGTTGCTATATTACAAAACTTCCCTATCTTGATAATCAGTCGATTTGAGGTTCAAGATAGACTCCCCAGCGGCTATCTAGAGGCTTGAACTAACCTAAACCACTTGTTTGCTGTGAAGGACTCCTGCTGGAAAGTAAGTCTCCGTCTTTCTGTGATGTCATGTATCTACTGTTATTGATGGCGCCTTTTTTGAGAAGCTCAGACATTGACACAATCACCAAGATAGTGTATCTTCTCTAACTGGTAGTACACATCCAAGTTATGCAGTTAGTCGAAAGGCAACTCATTAAACCAAATCACAGGTTTTACCCAGAAGCCGATCGATTGTCCTGGCTGTCCAACAAACTTTACAACTGCGATAACTATATCTACGGTCAAAACTTTTTCTCAGGTCAACTAACTAATGCTCTGGCTGTCGATCGTGCACTCAAAAAGAGTCTAAAGGACAAAGCATTGCCCGCCCAAGTAACACACAAAACTCTCGCGTTACTGCTGAAAATATGGACTAGCTATCATACTGTCAAATTGGCTGGCGCGATAGCGATCGCCCCACTAAGTTTCAAGCAGTACCGAAAATCCCTGATTAAAAAATTCAGAAAAAAAGAGAGCAGGGGGGATATGTAGTTGTATTTAGTCAATGTGTTAGCAAAAAAAGCTTTCCCAAAAGAATATGCCAGTTGGTCTGGGAGTAACATTTGGCAACCTTGAAAAGTTACCTAAATCTTGAAAATCCGGATTGTTCGCGAGTTAAGTTGTTAAGTTATTGAGGTAGTTTAGGAAAAGTTAGAAGAAAATGCAAGTGTAAAGCGGATTATAACCCTTGCCATAACGAGCTTCGCCAACATTAAAGAGCTATGAAACCCCTCCCTGGAAGAACGCTAAGATTCTACCTTCTAACTTGTACCTTCTAACTTGTACCTTCTAGCTTCAAGAAACACCCTGTTTCTTGCTCCTAAAAATAAATACCTTCCCTTGTGCAAACAATATTTCAGTCTGCTTATAACCGATCGCCCCCAAGTATACGGGAAAGTTAAAAAAATGCAGGGTTCTGGCATTTGGGAGCCTGTTAACGCATAAAAAAGTCAATTTAGCCAACAACTGACGGCCCCCGTGCCACCGGTCTGCTGGCGGCTAACTGCTGAAAGCCGATCGGGCAAGCAGCGCCCTTCCAGCTTTTGGCAGTAACGCAAACGAGGAAAAAACTGTCGTGAAATTCCACTGGCTACTACCGAGTTTCTTAAGTGTATTTTTGCTCGCCGGAGCCGCCGAAGCAGCTAGACTGCAATCTTGGCGGTTTGATGCTTCAGAGAACCGGCTTTACATTACAACAGACGGGGGAGTACAACCCAAGGCTCAACTGATTTTCAACCCGATGCGGTTGGTAATCGACTTGCCGGGGACGAGTCTGGGTCGTCCCTCGGTCAGCAAACCCATCTCAGGGGCGATCGAATCGGTACGGGTAGGGCAGTTTGACAACGATACGACCAGAATTGTGGTCGAGATCAAAGACGGGTTTACTATAGACCCTCAGCAAGTAAAATTCCGGGGGATTTCTCCGAGCGAGTGGACAGTGGATTTGCCAACGCCGGTGCGGGGAGAAACTCAAAATCCGATTTCAGAGCCCGGGGGAGAAAGATTATCGGTTGAACCTTCAGCATCCCAAGCCCAGTCGGCCGAGGCGACTGTAGTTCAGAACGTTCAGGCGACGGCGGACGGTTTTTTAGTCCGCACAGTGGGCGGTCGCCCCCAAATTAATTTTCAACAAAGTCGGGCTGGGGACATCGCCACCCTCGATATTGAAGGAGCTAGTGTAGCTCCGGGCCTAAGCAGCCAACAGCCTCAAACCAACGGTCAGCACGGGGTTGACAAGATTGAAGTCCGGCAACTACCAACAGACCCGCCCGTTACCCGCGTGACTTTGCGGATGAAGAATTCTAATACTCAGTGGCGGGCATCTGTGAGCAATTTGGGCGGGGTTGTGCTATTGCCTGGAAGTGTAGTAAGACAGCCCTCGGTTTCCCGCCGCGTGACTGTAGATCCTCCGGCTAGACAAGCTCAAGGAAATTTAGCGAGAGTTCAGTCAATTGATTTAGCCAGTAACGGCACGCAACTGGTGGTGAGAACTGACCGCCAAGTCTCCTATACCAGCGGCTGGGACCAGGGGTCGAGAGCTTACTGGATCAGGATCGCCTCTGCTGTCCTAACGGGGGAAATTCCTCAGCTCGATGCCAACAGTCCTGTATCTTTTACAGCCAGCCAAGAAGATGCGGAGACTGTGGTGATTTGGGTGCAGCCGCGATCGGGGGTAGAGGTAGGCAGGGTGACGAGACCGAACCCGCAGTTGCTGTCTTTGCAGTTGCGATCGAATGCTAGCGCGCAGCAACCTTTGACTCGCACTCCCAATTTGTCGCCTTTGCCGAGAAGGACTTTGGGAAGCGAGGATTTGCCCCAAGCTTCTAACCGCCGGGCCGTAGTAGCGATCGATCCTGGTCACGGTGGCCGCGATCCGGGGGCAGTCGGGATTCAGGGCATTCAGGAGAAGGAGATTGTTTTGGATATCTCTTTTCAGGTGGCGAGGCTGCTGGAACAGCAGGGCGTGCAGGCGGTGATGACTCGGACTGACGACAGCGAAATCGACCTGGAACCGAGAGTCTCTTTGGCGGAACGGGTGAATGCTACTTTGTTTGTCAGCATTCACGCTAATTCGATTAATATGAGTCGGCCGGATATCAGCGGGATTGAGACTTATTATTTCAATAACGGCGAAGATTTGGCCCGGGTGATTCACGGCAGTATTTTGCAGGGCACGGGGGCGACTGACCGCCGAGTGCGGCAGGCGAGATTTTATGTTTTGAGAAAGACTTCTATGCCTTCTGTTTTGGTGGAGGTGGGTTTTGTCACGGGTGCTGAGGATGCTGCTAGGCTTTCTGACCCAGCTTACCGCAGTCAAATGGCCGCTTCGATCGCTCGCGGCATTTTGCTTTATCTTCAACAAAGATAATATATTGCCGGAGGGATTGGTAATTGGTAATTGGTTACTTGTTATTTGTTATTGGTAGCAACTGACAACTGACCACTGCCAACTGACCAGTGCCCAGTGCCCAGTGACAAGTGACAACTGCCAACTGACAACTGACAACTAACAAATGACAACAGACTCTGGACAACAAAGAATCGGTATTTTTGACAGCGGCGTGGGCGGTTTGACTGTTTTGACACAGTTGTACCGACAATTGCCTAACGAATCGATACTTTATTTTGGAGATACGGCGAGGCTGCCCTACGGCACTCGCACGCCGTCAGAAATTGTGGAGTTTGTCCGCGAAATTATGGCCTGGTTGGTGGAACAGGATGTGAAAATGGTCATTATGGCCTGCAACACCAGTTCTGCTTTGGCGATGGAGATGGTGCAGGCTGAATTTGATATCCCGGTGCTGGGAGTAATTCTGCCGGGGGCGCAGGCTGCGGTGCAGCAAGGCAAGCGAATCGGGGTCATCGCAACTCCTGCTACGGCTGCTAGCAATGCTTATCGAAATGCGATTTTGGAGATGGACGATTCTTGCCTGGTGTGGCAGGTTAGCTGTCCGGCTTTTGTGCCGCTGGTGGAGCAAAACCGGATTCACGACCCTTATACTTGTGAGGTGGCTCGGGAATATTTGGCTCCTTTGATTCAGCAGCGCATCGATACGCTGATTTACGGCTGCACTCATTATCCTCTGTTGGCTCCTGTGCTTCGCTCGCTTTTGCCTGCTGGGGTGACATCGATCGATCCTGCAGTACGGGTGGTGGCTGCTGCTGCCAGAGAATTGGAGCTTTTGGGGCTGCGGAATCCTGGTACTGCGCTACCTACTCGTTTTTGCGTGAGCGGCCCGCCGCAGCAGTTTGCGGAGTTGTCGGTGCAGTGGCTCGGTTGTACTCCTGCTGTTGAGAAAATATCCCTGCCGACAGTTGTACGTAGCGAAGCGGGGCGTAAGCCATCGCCCGTATCGCTGGAATCTGCCGAATAAGCTGGAAAATTTATAGGTTAATCTAACCCCCCAAAACTCAGGTAAAGCTGGCTGTGGGGGGTTTAATTATTGCGATGTAACCTAGCAATTACACATCAATAGGTAATATTATTGAACAAAAGCTTTGATGAACAATGCAAATAATGTCCTATACGTGCTGGATCTCTTCAGCCTTGAACCATGTCACCCTATGTATCACAAGCAGTTTTACTTGTAGACGGCTATAACATAATTGGACTTTGGCCTCGACTCCGAGAGAAGCGCGATCGCGACGAACTCGAAACAGCTCGCCGCGAGTTGATTGAGGTTTTAGTTAACTACAGCGCCGTTCAAGATTTTGAAGCTCGACTGGTGTTTGACGCGCACTATCGAGATACTCCAGGCGTTAAAGAAATTATTACTAAAAATTTATCGGTGCACTACACTGACTTCGGTCAGACAGCAGATACTTATATTGAAAAATCTTGTGCTAGTTTGCGCTACGAGTTGCGATCGGTCAAAGGCAAAGGCCGCATGATTGTCGCCACCTCAGACCGAGCGCAGCAATTGACCGTAGTCGGCTATGGTGCCGAATGGATGTCGGCCGAACAACTAGCGGCTGAGGTAGAATCCACCGCCCGCCGCAGCGAGCGCCAGCACAAATCCCGCAAACACAACTCCAGTCGCTTTCTCGCCAATTCCCTCGATCCAGAATCACAGCAGCGCCTCGCCAAATTGAGAATGGGGCTGCATTAGCGCTGAAACCCTCTTGCTGTATGACAAAAAAAAAGTTTGTCAAAGGCCTTGCCAAATCGAGTAAGTTCAGCTATTGTTAGTAATTGTGGGTAACAAAAACCCCCAATCCTCGGTAGCTCAGTGGCAGAGCGGTCGGCTGTAATGAATGCAAGCCTTTGGCATCAACCAAAAGCCCTAATGACATAGCAGCTCTATCCGGTAACGGGTACTGAAAAATCGGGTGAATTCAAGGAAACCGCAGCACTTCGGGTGGCGGCAATCTTGAGCCAAGTCTGGCGAAAGGCAGCGGTTGCGATCGCAAGTAGCCGGAAAGGTGCAGAGACTAGAGATGAGGAGCCTAACCAATAAATCTCACAGCGCCCGACATCCGACGACAGATCAAAAGCATGATTTGTAGGGATGATGAAATAGTCCGCGCCCTTCGGAAACGTTGGGATAAGTGTAACCGATTGGTCGTAGGTTCAAATCCTACCCGGGGAGTTAGTAAAAGTCTGAAGTTGGAATTTTCCAGCTTCAGACTTTTTGTTTTTTAAGATTTGAGATGGTTTGGTGCTGAGGGGGTGACAAAGAGGTTTAGGAGATAGACCGAATAAGGTTTGCAGCCCGCATACCTTGTTGATAAAAGCGA
>NZ_JAUBQM010000063.1:0-39004 GCF_036701245.1 Microcoleus sp. Pol14D4 | reverse complement strand
ATCGTGTGTTCTCTGTTTGACCCTCATGAATGAGTGTCAGTAACATCATACCTCATCTTTGTGAGAAAGGCTATAGCAAGTCTATTTGAGTCGTGAATGTAGAATAACCTGAAACGCTTGTGATGATTGAATCGATTATTTACAAATCCAATGGTTTTGCTATATAAATCTATGATAGTAGCAAACTGATTTCCCAAATTACTGACCGATTAAAACTATACTAACTTTTAATTAAAATAACTAAAATACTTAGTAAAACTTGTCAGAAATTCTTAAATTCAACTGCCCCAATTGTTGTCGAGTCCAGACGAAGTAAAACAATTTTCGATAAATCTGAGGCACAATGCTTTACAAGCTATAGAGAATTGCCGAGTTTTCAAAATAGAGGTGAGAGCAGAAAATCCAAACCTGTTCGTCAGTGGCAACTGAATAACCCGGTAATTTGGCCACGAATATTTGAACCGTTCTTTACCACCATACCCGCCGACTAAGGCAGCGGGTGGGAAAAGGAGATTGTTAAAAAAAGTGTGAAAAAACATTTGGGTAAAATAGAAGTAACATCAGTTATCGGCCAAAGGACGTGTATGGTATCAATTCCGATCGCCGTTTAGCGCGATCGCACTAAAAGTCATACCAATGCGCTAGTAAAAATGCAACTCTAGACCGATGTCAACTCTCGATTGCGGTGAGCGTGCTGTGACTGTAAAATCGGAAATCTAAAATCGTATTAAGTGCCGGTTCCGCCTGCATCTATCCCCCTTAATTTGCCCATGTCAACAATAGTTTCTGATGCCCAAAGCTTGCTAGAACAGGCGATCGACCCCAAACCGCCGGTGCTGCCTCCAGACACACCCTTGAAAGTCGCAATTGCTGCCATGACGGAGGCGAATGCCAGTTGCATTTTAATCGGGTTTGAGCAGCAATTGCTCGGAATTTTTACAGAGCGCGATGTTGTGAAAATAACTGCTAGCGGTATTTCGCTAGCAGGGGTGGCAATTTCTGAGGTGATGACTGAAAACCCGCTCGCTATTTCCCTCGATAAAGCGGGGAATATCTTCAAGGTATTAAACATATTGCATTCAAAAAGAATCCGTCATTTACCCCTCCTAGACGAAGGTGGTAACTTGCTAGGGGCTATCACCTGCGAAAGCATCCGTCAACTCCTCAAACCGGCAGACTTACTGAAAATGTGGCGCGCCGAAGAAATTATGACCGCACAAGTAATAGTTACCTCAAGCAGCGCCTCAGTTTTAGAAGTCGCAAAACAGATGATATCCCAGGGAAAAAGCTGCATAGTCATTGGCACTGACAGTGGCAACAAAAATCAGAAACCTGTGGGCATAATTACAGAACGCGACATTGTTAAATTCCAAGCTTCTGGACTAGATTTCGCAGGCACTCCCGTCACCGCCGCGATGAGTTTTCCGCTGATACAGTTGCAGGTAAAAGCCACTTTATGGCAGGCTCATCAGTTAATGCAGCAGCACCGCATCCGGCGCTTGGTGGTAGTGGACGAAGAAGGATATTTAGCCGGAATTGTGACTGAAATTAGCCTGCTGCAAGCCTTAGATCCGGTAGAAATGCACGCAAATGTCGAGCTTTTGCAGGAAACAGTTGCACACAAAACTCAGGAGTTGAACAAAATGAACGAAGAATTGCAAAAAGAAGCGTTGCGGAGAACAGAAGTAGAGGAAAAATTGCGAACTTTAAATGATAATTTGGAAGAACAAATTAAACAACGAACTTTAGAATTAATTAATGCCAACAGTCAGTTAAAAAAGGAAATAGAAGACCGCACCACCGCTGAAGCTGAAGTTCGCCGCCTCAACACCGAACTCGAACAGCGAGTTCTAGACCGCACGGTTCAACTAGCAGCCAGTAACGAAGAATTGCAGCAACAAATTAGCGGTAGAAAATTGCTCGAAGACAAATTATACTTTTCAGAAAAGAAAGTCCGCGCCGTTTTTGAAGCGATGACTGACATCGTTCTCGTGCTAGACAGTCAGAGGAATATAGAAGTTTTGCCAACGAATGTGGCAGCGGCTTCTGAGCCTGATTGCGATATAGTCAGCTTGACCATAGAACATTTTTTTGACGACGACAACCCGGATGATTGGTGGGTGTTAGTTCAGCAAGTGTTAGAAACACAACAAACTCTCAATTTTGACTACAGCTTAACAGTTTCTGGTCGCGAAATTTGGTTTTCCGCCTGCATTTCTCTGTTCTCAAAAGATGCAGTCATTTGGGTTGCCCGCAACATCAATGCCCGCAAAATAGCCGAGTCAGCCCTGTGCCAAAAAAATGCAGAGTTATCTCATACCTTAGAAGAACTGAAGCGGACTCAGAAAGAACTCATTCAATCAGAAAAAATGGCAGCCCTCGGACAGTTAATTGCCGGAGTTGCTCATGAAATCAATTCTCCTTTAGGGGCGATTCGCTCTTCTGTGCAGAACATCGCCGACTTCTGGACGGAACAATTGCAACAGTTGCCGATATTTTTTCAACAACTATCCCCGGAACGGCGACAGGATTTCTTTGCTTTGCTACACAAGTCCAGCCAAGAAACAGATAGATTATCTAGTAAAGAAAAACGTCAGTTAAAAAAACTTTTGCAGGGGCAATTAGAATCAGAAAAAATTGACGACGCCGCCAGTCTTGCTTGTACATTATTAGATATCGGCATCGGCAATAATGTAGAGCCTTTTTTACCTTTGTTGAAAGACAGCCAAAGTCGAAATATTGTACAAACCGCCTACCAATTTGCTACGGTACAAAAAAGCACTAAAAATATTGCTACTGCCACAGATCGGGCAGCCAAAATCGTTTTTGCTTTGAAAAGCTACTCTCGTTACGACCAGTCTGGTTCCAAAGTGATCGCTAATATTACCGACGGTATTGATACTGTTTTAACGCTTTACCACTACCAAATCAAACACGGTGTGGAAGTGGTCAGAAACTATGGTACTAATTTGCCCTCTGTGCTATGCTATCCTGATGAACTCAATCAAGTTTGGACAAATTTGATTCACAATGCTTTACAAGCGATGGGCAACAAAGGAGTGTTAAAAATTGATGTCAAACACCAAGCGAACGTAATATCAGTCAGTATTACCGACAGTGGGCCAGGGATTCCCCCAGAGATTATGCCGAGAATTTTTGAGCCGTTTTTCACAACTAAACCTCCAGGGGAAGGCAGTGGTTTGGGATTAGATATAGTTCAAAAAATCCTGGAAAAACACCAAGGTGAACTGCACGTAGAAAGCGTGCCTGGTCAAACAAAATTTACTATATTCTTGCCTATCGAAATTCCTTGATAGCAATTAAAAAAAGAGGGGAATACCGAAGTTTTAAATTTTAATAGAAGTGAAGCTTTATGCCTAAACCAGTAATTTTGTGCGTTGACGATGAAGTTGTGGTCTTAAATAGTTTAAAAATTCAACTTAAAAAAGAATTTGGGGATGCTTACCTCTATGAAGTAGCAGAAAATGCAGATGAAGCTATGGAAATTATGGAGGAAATTCAAAAAGAAGATGAAAGTGATATTTTGGTCATAGTATCTGACTGGTTAATGCCAGGGATTAAAGGAGATGATTTTTTGATTATGGTTCACCAAAAATATCCTAAAATTGTGAAAGTCATGCTGACAGGGCAAGCCGACGAAGTAGCGATAGCACGGGTGAAAGAGCAAGCAAACTTGCACCGTTGTTTGTACAAGCCATGGGAGCGCAAAGAATTAGTAGAAACTATAAAATCTGGTTTGACAAAAATATGAATAATAAACCTGTGATTATTTGCGTGGATGACGAACCGATAATTCTTCAAAGTTTGAAAATTGAGTTAAAAAAAACCCTGGGGGAAGAACATTTATTAGAAACCGCTGAAGGCGGCGAAGATGCTTTAGAGTTAATTGAGGAATTACTGGCAGAGGGTTGCGAAATCGTAGCAGTGATTTCCGACTATCTGATGCCGAATATCAAAGGGGACGAATTGCTGAAGCAGATTCACAGAATTTCGCCAAAAACTATCAAAATTATGCTGACGGGGCAAGCAGACCTAGAAGCAGTGGCGAATACTATTAAATATGCTAAATTGTACCGATACATATCGAAACCTTGGCAGTCGGAAGATTTGAAGTTGACGGTAAAAGAAGCGATTAACAGCTATTTTAGGGAGAAGCAATTAGCGGAACAAAATTCTCAACTCCAAAAGCTGAATCAAGAACTGGAAACTTTAGTCGAGGAGCGGACTGCACAATTGCGCTTGTCTGAGGAAAAGTTTGCTAAAGCTTTTCGTTCTTCTCCCAACCCGATTGCTATTACCAGACTTAATGACGGTCGTTATTTAGAAATTAATGAGGCTTTTTGCCAGAGCATCGGTTATTCCGCCGCAGAAATCCTCGATCGCACGGCGCTTGATTTGAATCTTTGGGAAAATATACAAGCCCGCGCCGAGTTGTTTAAAATGTTAGATGAAAAACAAATTATTCTCAACTACGAATTTGATTTTCGCACTAAAACAGGGGAAATCAGAACCGGACTGCTGTCAGCAGAAATCATTGACATTCATGGCGAAACTTGCGTAATTTCTGTAATTCAAGATATTAGCGATCGCAAATTAGCCGAAGAAAAACTCCGAGCTGTAGCGGCTTCTTTAGCAGCAGCCCAAAGAATCGCCCGTGTCGGTAATTGGGAATGCGATTTCTCTGCCAACACAACTACTTGGTCGGAAGAGTTATCTCGGATTTTTGGGCTCGATCCAACCCAGCCTGCGCCAACACTAGCTGAGTTTTCGCAATACGTACATCCGGACGATCGACAAAAGTGGCAAACAACGATCGACTCTGCTATTGCTAGCGGGCAATCTTACAGTTTGGAATATCGAATTCTGCGACCGGAAGCCCAAATTGCTGCGGATAATTCCCCGTCACAAATAAGTGAAGCCGGCTTTATCCGCTACATCGAAGCCAGAGGAGAAGTAGTTGTCAACCAACAAGGGCAAGTGACAAAACTCTTCACAACTTTGATGGACATTACCCCACGCAAGCTAGCAGAAATAGCCCTAGCAGAGAGCGAAGAAAAATACCGTCATTTAGTTGAAACTTCCCAAGATATTATCTGGTCTTGTGATGCTCAAGGACACATTACTTTTGTGAACCAAGCAGTTAAACAAATATACGGTTACGAGCCTGAAGAAATGCTCGGCTGTTCTTTTAGCGATTTCTTGGCTCCAGGAGAAATAGACTGGAAATGGGAACTTCAGCAGCGCTTGCTAACGGGAAAAAATGTGTTTCAGTACGAAAATATAGTATTAGGAAAAGACGGCAGAAAGATTGATGTAAATACCAAGGCGATCGCGCGCATGGACGCTGAAGGAAACATCATCGGCACAACAGGAACTGCTAGCGATATTACCGAACGGAAGCAAGCTGAAATAGTTCTACGAAAAGCTAAAGAAGAAGCCGACAGAGCGAACAGAGCAAAAAGCGAGTTTCTCTCGAATATGAGCCACGAATTGCGAACTCCCCTCAACGCCATTCTCGGTTTCAGCCAACTGCTAGCCCGCGACCCAGACCTCGGTGCCGATCAACAGCAATACTTAGGAATTATTACCCAGAGCGGAGAACATTTGCTCGTTCTGATCAACAATATTCTGCAAATGTCAAAAATTGAAGTCGGCCTGGTCACACTTAATAACAGCACTTTCGACTTGCACAAAATGATAAAAAATACTGAACATATGCTGAAGCTGCAAGCCGAAAAAAAAGGGTTGCAGTTAATTTTTGATTGCCCACCACATCTACCTCAATATATAGAAACTGACGAAAGCAAGTTGCGACAAGTATTGATAAATGTCGTCGGAAATGCTATTAAATTTACTGCGGAAGGTGGTGTCAATTTAAGAGTCAAACATGAGCTGCTAAAAAATAAAAGCTCCCCAGAAAATTCGCTAAGTGAGAGGTGCTCATTGCTATTTGAAGTGGAAGACACAGGTTCAGGAATTTCTGCGGAAGAAATGGAGAATTTGTTTAAACCTTTCGCGCAAACAGAAAGCGGGAAAAAAGCTCAAGAAGGAACCGGTTTAGGCTTGCCAATCAGCAAGCAGTTCGTTCAGTTAATGGGAGGGAAGATGACGGTAACAAGCACCCTCGGTCGCGGCAGCATTTTTAGATTTGATGTTAAAGTCTCGCTCCCTAATGCAGTGGAAATTCAGGTTGCTCAAACAGCTCGCCGAGTGGTTGGTCTCGAACCCGGACAGCGAGAATACCGGATTTTAGCTGTTGACGATCGCCTGGAAAGCCGCTTGCTGTTGGTCAGAATGCTGACATCGCTCGGCTTTGCGGTGCAGGAAGCTGAAAATGGCGTTCAAGCTGTGGAAATGTGGTCGAGTTGGGAACCTCATTTGATTTGGATGGATATGCGGATGCCGGTGATGGACGGTTACGAAGCTACTAAACAGATTAAAGCGCATTTGAAAGGTCAAGCAACGGTGATTATTGCTCTGACTGCAAGTGCTTTTGATGAGGAGCGATCGCTGATTTTGTCTGCTGGTTGTGATGATTTTGTAGCGAAGCCTTTTCGAGAGCAAGTGATTCTGGAAAAGATGGCTAAGTATCTGGGAGTCCGCTATGTTTACGATCGAGAAGCTTCGCTAAGTTCTGATGCTGCGGTGTCCGCCGAGGTTTCCACGGCAACTGAAACGGCTGATTTGGCTTTGACGCTCAATTCTTCATTTTTGGAAGATATGCCTGCTGAATGGATTGATGAATTGTATTCTGCGGCGGATGCGGTTGATAACGAGGAGATTTTTCGGCTGTTGTTGTCGATTCCTCCTATTAATGCTAGTTTCCGCAGCGCGCTCGCCGATTTGGCGAATAACTTTCGATGCGATCGGATTATCGATTTGATTGAGGAGTTTAGAAATTGTTGAAGGATGAAAGAAGAAGAGATACGGGCAGGTTTAGGATTATCGATCGTGTATGTCGATCGCCTCTATTTGTAAACTGGCCTGCAGGCGATCGGCTAATTTACTTGTACCCAAGCTCCACACCCTGGTAATCATCAGTCATTCTCAATTCTTTAATCTCACATCTCACATCCCAAATCTTCACTAGGATAAGTTCTGTAAATAGAAAAGGAGTTCATTGAGGAGGGAGTGCTATAATGAACATTTAACCACTTTTCATAATTTCTACATTAAATTAACAAAAAATAGCGATCGATGACCAAAAATCAAATAGAAGAAAATAAAGGCAACATATTAATTGTTGACGATACTCCAGAAAATTTGCAAGTTTTATCAGCAACGCTGTCCGATCGGGGCTACAAAGTCCGCGGCGTAATTAACGGCAAAATGGCAATCAGAGCCGCGCGCTCTGGTTCTCCCGATTTGATTTTGCTCGACATCAAAATGCCGGAAATGGACGGCTACGAAGTCTGCACACAGCTCAAGGAAGATCCGAATACTTCAGAAATTCCCGTTATTTTTATCAGTGCTTTAGATGAAGTATTGGACAAAGTAACCGCCTTTAAAGTTGGAGGGGTAGATTATGTCACAAAACCATTTCATGTAGCAGAAGTTTTAGCGCGAATCGAACACCAACTGACTATCCAGAGACTGAAAAAACAATTGCTCGATCGCAATAAAGAACTGCAAGAAGAAATAATAGAACGCAAAAAAGCCGAAGAAGCAGCGGCCGCTGCATCGCTCGCAAAAAGTCAATTTGTTGCCAACATGAGCCACGAATTGCGGACGCCCCTGAACGCCATCCTGGGTTTTACCCAAGTCATGAGTCGCGACTCTTTGCTCAGCCACGAAAATCTTGAAAACCTCCGAATTATTAACCGCAGCGGTCAACATTTGCTCGAACTAATTAACGATGTTTTAGACTTGTCGAAAATAGAAGCAGGGATAATTGGCTTAGATGAACGCAGCTTTGACCTTTATCAACTCCTCGACACTCTCGAAGAAATGTTTCAAATCAAAGCTGAAACAAAAAAAATGCAACTGAGATTTTCCGTCCAGGCAAATGTTCCCCAATATATAAAAACTGACGAAAACAAGCTGCGCGTCTGCTTAATTAACCTGCTGGGAAATGCCATGAAATTTACTCACGACGGGGGCCGTATTTGGCTGCGCGTGAGCGTGGAAACCAACCAGCCGCAGCCGACAGAATCGGAAAGTCATCCTAATTCTACCTCAGTCGAACCCTTGTTAATTTTGTTTGAAGTTGAAGATACGGGAGTTGGCATAGCAACAGCAGAAATTGATACTTTATTTGATGCTTTTGTGCAAACACAAGCGGGGAGAAAAGCGGCTGATGGTACGGGGTTGGGTTTGACAATTACTAAAAAATACGTGCAGATAATGGGTGGGGATATTTGGGTAAAAAGTGTTTTAGGTGAGGGAACAAGTTTTAAATTTAATATCCGAGTATTTGCCGCTATTTCGTCTGAAATAACAGTGGCGACATTGCAGCGCGTGATCGGGCTAGAAGCAGATCAACCGATTTATCGGATTTTAGCAGTTGACGACAATCAAGAAAATCGGCTGCTGCTGGTTAAAATGTTGCAACCAATTGGTTTTGAAGTCCGAGAAGCGGAAAATGGCTACCAAGCGGTTGAACTTTGGGAAAGTTGGCAGCCTCATTTAATTTGGCTGGATACGCGAATGCCGGTAATGGACGGTTTTGAAGCTGTCCGACAAATTAGAGCGAAAGAGAAACAAACTCAGTGGCGAACTGTAATTATTGCTCTGACTGCTAGCACTTTTGAGGAAAAAAAAGGCGAAATTATCGCCGCAGGTTGCGACGATTTTGTGCGAAAACCTTTTCAAGAACAAATCCTCTTTGATAAGATGTCTTGCTACTTGGAAGTGCGCTATCTTTATCAAGAGTTGCCCCGGCTCCCAGTCGGGGCTTTACGGCGTTATTGTGTGAACGAAAAACCGGATTTATTTTTCGGAGAGCTACTGGCTCAGATGCCTCAAAGCTGGGTGCAGGAACTCTACGAAGCAGCTAATGATGTTAATGAAGAGCTGGCGATTCAACTTGTCGATCGCATCTGGGAAAGTCATCCAACTTTAGCTGAGGCTTTAAAAGATTTGCTTGCCGATTACCGACTCGACAAGATAATGGATTTAACTCAATCGAGTTTAAAATAAATGGATAATAGCGAAATTAAAGTATTGGTGGTTGATGACCAACCAAGCAATCTGCGATTCTTATCCAAACTGCTAACATCCCAGGGGTATCAAGTTTACCGAGCTATTTGCGGTCCACTGGCGTTGAATGTTGCGATCGGCCATTGCCCGGATTTAATTTTACTCGACATTAGAATGCCGGAAATGAACGGTTATGAAGTTTGTCGGAGACTGAAAGCGACACCGGAAACCGAACAAATCCCGGTGATATTTTTAAGCGTATTAGATGAAATGAACGATAAGTTACAAGCTTTTCGAGTAGGAGGTGCTGACTATATTACTAAACCATTTCAAGTAGAAGAAGTTTTAGCACGCATCGACAAGCAAGTCCGCTTGCAAAAACTGCAACAGCAATTAAAAGAACAAAATTATCAACTGCAACAGTCCCAGTCGCTGCTTTCTAGCATATTAAATAGTTCATTAGACTGTGTGGTGGCTTATTCTGCTGTCCGCAACAGTGAGGGAAATATTGTAGATTTCCAGTGGCTCTTGATCAACCCGGCCGCTGAAAAATTTTATGGTCTGCTATTAAATGACATAGTTGGCAAAAATTTGTTAGCGAAAGTTTCCCAAGTTAGCAATAACGGGTTATTTGATTTGTATGTGTCTGTAGTAGAAACAGGAGAAACTGTAGACCAAGAATTTTATTACGAACAGGAGCGAGATACTATTGTTTGGCTGCACATTGTGGCTGTGAAATTAAACGATGGTCTGGCAGTAACATTTCGTAACATTACCGATCGCAAACGAGCAGAAATTGCCCTACGAGACAGCGAAGAACGCTTCCGCGCGATATTCGAGCAAGCTGCGGTTGGCATAGCTAAAACCGCGCTTTGCGGTAAATTTATGCGGGTAAATCCCGGCTTTTGTCAAATTGTCCGCTATGCACAATCCGAATTGTTACAGCAAAATTGGGAAGCAATTACTCACCCAGATGACAGAGAAGTGGACAGAGAATACCTGCGTTCACTGTTATCCGGGAAGATTCAAACTTTTTCTGTGGAAAAGCGTTTGTTATGCAAAGATGAGGCAGTCCGCTGGGCAAATGTTACTGTTTCGGCAATGCGCGATGTCAAGGGAACGCTGCAGTATTTAATTTGTGCGATCGAGGATATTTCCGAACGCAAACTGGTACAAGAATTGCTGCAAGAGAGTTTAGACACTCAAACCCGCTACGCTCAAGAATTAACTCGTTCTAATGCCGAACTAGAACAGTTTGCTTACGTAGCTTCTCACGATTTGCAAGCGCCTTTGAGTACGATTGCCGGCTACGCTCAACTATTAGAAAAACGCTTTCCCAACCAACTTGATGCCCAAGGGAATAAATTCATCCGCAATATTGTTAATTCTTGCGAGCGGATGCAGGCGCTGATTGATGACTTGCTGGAGTATTCGCGGGTCGGTCGCAGTCAGAAACCTTTTGACATGATAGATTGCAATCGGGTTTTTGAGGATGCTTGTGCTAATTTGCATTTGGCTATCCGCGAGAATCAAGCTTCAGTTACTAAGGGGAATTTGCCAAGGGTAACAGGTGACTGTTTTCAACTGCTGCAACTGTTTCAAAATTTAATTGGTAACGCCATTAAGTACCGCAGCAGTGAGGCGCCGGTGGTGCAGGTGGACGCTTTGCATCAGGGGGATAACTGGGTGTTTTCAGTGCAGGATAATGGTATTGGGATTGCCTCACAGTACCATCCGCGAATTTTTCAGATTTTTCAGCGCTTGCACACCCAAAAACAGTATTCTGGAACTGGTATCGGTTTAGCGATTTGTCAAAGAATTGTCGAGCGACACGGCGGCAGACTTTGGGTAGAATCAGAACCCAATCGAGGCTCGACTTTTTATTTTTCTATTCCTATACCAAAGTGAAGTCAACAGCCCGCCTGAAGGAGTCACTCGTCCTTTACTTAAGCTTTAACCATCTTTATGTTCTCTTTACAAAAATGCTTGTAAAGTGTAGCATATTCACTGATGACAGCGAGCTAAAAATGTATCAATATAAATCTATTAGCTTTATCCTTATACAACTTATAAATCAGCGGTGCGCGCAAGACTTGTTAATTTTTTTCAACAGTATCCAGAGCATCTTGCTTTGGGATGCAATAGTTTCCTTAGTAGTTCGCGGAGAAGGATTTGTAATATGTTTGCAGTTTGCCGGTTCTCGGACAGACTGGAAAGTGAAACAAGCATAATTCGCAAACCTTTGCAAATAGAGAAAAACGGGACATGGCTGCAACACACTTTTAGTGTTCTCAGCCTGATTTACCGGATGATGGAAAGAGATGCTGTGCAGGTACTCAGACACGGCTCCAAATCACGCAACCTCACAAAGGACGTTCGTAGTGAGGCAAAGCGGTGAGTTATAAAAAGAAAAAATTTACTCTTTTAATAGCAAACGATGACGAGGATACGCGCTTTTTGATGGAGGAAGCATTGCGAGAAATTCGATTAGAAATTACGAGCGAATTTGTGGAAAATGGAGAACAGGTACTAGACTATTTGTACCGCCGTGGTCAATATTTTGCTAGCAGCAATTGGCATCAGGCAGACTTGATACTTTTGGATTTGAATATGCCGAGGCTGGACGGGCGCGAAACACTAACTTCGATCAGAGCTGACCCCCATTTGCAACAAATTCCGGTTGTAATGCTCACAACTTCCCACCGCCGAGGAGATATCTTGCTTTGCTACCGCTTAGGAGCCAATTCTTTCATATCCAAACCAGTCACTTTTGAAGGATTGCTGGAAGTAATGAAGGCTTTATGTGAGTATTGGTTTGAAATCGTTTCACTGCCGCCCGATATGTAAACTTTAATGGAGGGCTAAATCCATAGTTTGAGTGTATAGTGAATTTGATAAGCCGAAATATTTGCCGATCGCAAGTATCGCTCTCAAAAAAAAGTTGCCTTCGACCCGCTCCGAACGCTATAGTTGTGTTAAAACCTAACCAATGTCTGAAAATTTTGTTGGTTGAGGATGACCTCGGAGCTCCGACAATGATCGAAGATCTTCTAGGGTCATTCAGCGAGTCTCTATTTCTTCTCCAAACTGTTAAGTCTCTGGAGATAGCAGTTGGGCGTCTGGAAGTAGACAAGTTTGACGCCGTACTATTAGATTTGTCAGTGTCAGACAACTTGAGAGGAAGCGAGGCGATCGCAGTTTTGAAAGGGCGATGGCCCACATTGCCAATTGTGGTGCTGACAGATATCAACGATGAAAATATAGCTCGGTCGGTATTGCGCTGGGGCGCTCAAGATTGTTTGGTAAAGGGAAGATTTCACAGAACTCTGCTGGTGCGGGCAATCCATTACGCGATCGAACGCCAGCAAATTGAAGAACAATTGCGACAGCAGGCTCTTCGACAGCGGCTGTTGGGCAAAATGATCGAACATATTCGATCGTCAATAGATCCGGCAAGCATTCTCCAATGTACGGTTGCAGAAGTGCGCCAGTTCCTCCAAACAGATCGCGTTTTAATTTATCGCTGTCAGGATTGGGTGTCTCAATTGGATGGGGAAGAGCAAAAAGGTGCGATCGTCGCCGGTGACGGTTTGCCAGAAGGTTATATTGAAAACCAAAATATTAGTGCTGCTTTGGCGGTGTCATGCTTTGTTTTAGTCGAATCCCAGTCGGTACAAGCAATAGCAGATGTCAGCACTGCCCCCTTGGCTGGCAGTTGCAAAGAATTGCTGGCAGATTGTGAAATTGCAGCAGTTATCAGCGTGCCAATTTGGCAATCAGGCGACTGGGAAACGGCAAAAGAAACACAAGAAGCCACTGTTTGGGAAGTCGAGAAAAATCAAGATGCAGGGGAAAATTATATTTGGTATCAGGCGAGTGATAACCCGCAGGCGCAGGGTAAAAATTTGCCGGATACGATCGCAGAAAAAGGCAATAGTTTGTGGGGAATGTTGACAGCATACAATTGCTGCGGTGTCAGGGAATGGCAGCAGTGGGAAATTGATTTTTTACAGCACTTGGCCAATCAAGTGGCGATCGCGATCGAACAATCTCAACTTTACCGCAAGCTAGCAATAGCCAATCAAAAATTGCAGCAACTGGCAACTACTGACGGACTGACTGGCATTGCCAATCGCCGCCAGTTCGATCGCGTTTTGAGCTTAGAGTGGCGCCGATTGGCAAGAGAGGAACTTCCGCTGTCTTTAATTATGTTTGACCTCGACTTTTTTAAACTTTACAACGAGTTTTATGGGCATCTGGGCGGGGACGATTGTTTGCGCCAAGTTGCCGGGGCGATCGCCAGATCCACCAACCGGGCTGGGGATTTGACTGCTCGCTACGGTGGCGAAGAGTTTGCCCTAGTGCTGCCCAACACTAGCGCCGAAGGAGCAAACGCTGTCGCCCGGAAAATTTGCGACGGCATCGCCAGCTTGAAACTGCCCCACGCGCGATCGTCGATCGGCCCCTACGTTACCCTCAGTTGCGGCATTGCGACAGCGATTCCTTCTGCCCAGGAATCTCCCCACACCCTAATTCGCAGCGCTGACAGCGCCCTTTATCAAGCCAAAACCGAAGGCAAAAATCGCATTTGTCACGCCAGCAGTAACTCGGAATCTTCCCCGATTTTTATGTAAAAGTTGCAGGTAATTGGTAATTAGTAAGATCGTGTTTGATTTTTCACTCACAACTCATATTGTTGACCTTAGTATCGTAATAATAATTTTATGACTGTACTGCCAGCGGAATGCGATCGAGTGACCCGGATCAAGGATAATGCTCGCTGGCAGGGTATAATTCCGATGTTACGGTATTCGATATTACCCATTTCCGCTTCCCAATTTCCAATTACCAATTGCTAATTTATTGCCCTAAATTTGACTTCCTACCTGTTAAATTCGATCGCACTGGAATTTCAATCAAAAACTCCGCTCCCTCTCCCGGTGTTGAAATACAGCTCAATCTGCCGCCGTGGCGATCGACGATAATCGAGTGAGAAATCGACAATCCCAAACCCGTGCCCTTGCCCACAGGTTTAGTCGTAAAAAACGGGTCAAACAGCCTCGATCGCACTGACTCCGGTATCCCCCGCCCGTTATCCGCAATAGATACTGCTACGAAGCCGGCAGCAGCCTGATAACTGCGAATAACGATCGTGCTGGGATGTCGATCGCACTCCTCGATTGAACGCTGCTTGTCCCGTTCTTCCAAAGCATCGATCGCATTAATTAAAATGTTCATAAATACCTGATTCAACTCGCCAGGAAAACATTCAATTTGTGGCAATAGTTGGTAATCTTTAACTACCTTAATTTCTCCCGGACTGCTGTGAGATTTTAACCGATTTTGCAAAATCATCAAAGTGCTATCAATTCCCTCGTGAATATTAACCGACTTCCCAGCAGACTCGTCCAATCGGGAAAAATTACGCAACGATTTCACAATCTCGACAATTCGCTCGGTTCCTACTTGCATCGAATTAAACAATCTCGGGAAATCCTCAGCAATATAATCCAAGTCTATTTCATTAATTTTATCCAAGACTTGGGCTGGAGGATTAGGACAGTAATCCTGGTAAACTTTAATCAATTCCAGCAAATCTAAAGTGTAATTGCGAGCCGGATTGATATTGCCGTGAATAAAGCTAACAGGGTTATTGATTTCGTGAGCAACACCAGCAACTAACTGACCCAAACTCACCATTTTTTCATTTTGAACGAGCTGAGCTTGAGTCGTTCGGAGTTTGTTAATAGCTGCTTCTAACTCTAGGGCTTTTGAACGTTCTCGCGCTTCCGATTCCTGCAAAGCTGACTCCGCTTGTTTGCGATCGGTAATTTCACTTTGTGCTTGCTCAAACAGCATTGATTGCTGGATCGCGATCGCCAACTGCACGCTAATTTGTTTGAGACACTCGACCTCAATTTCCAGCCAGTGGCGGGGACCAGCGCACTCGTGAGCAATCAATAGCCCCCACAACTTCTCGCCTTGCAAAACTGGCACTACCAAATTAGCTCGCACCTGAAATTGACTTAATAAATTAATATAGCACTCGGAAAGATCGGCTTGGTAAATATCATCGACAGCTACAGTACGACCGTGTTCGTAAGCAGAAGCATAGCTGTCTTCAAAGCAGGAATCGTCAATAGTTATTCCCTGAATAGCCAGCCAATTTTTGCCCACTGACTCGACATTTACAAAACCGCTCCAATCGGGATTAAACTGATAAATTACTGTCCGGTCTGTTTGTAAAAATTGCCGTACTTCAGCAACAGTTTTTGTCAAAATTTCTTCTAAATTGAGAGAAGAGCGAATGCGTTCCAGCATTCCTACCACCAGGCGTTCTCGCTTTAATTGCTGGCGCAAGATAGCCTCGGCAATTTTGCGAGCGCTAATATCTTCAATCACACCAATTACATAGCTAGGTTCCCCAAACACCTCCCGAACTAAAGATACAGTCATATTAGTCCAAACTAATGAACCATCTTTGCGAATAAAGCGTTTCTCAATGGAATAATTAAAAATTTCCCCAGCTAACAGTCTGTCGCGCGACTCGACATCGGCTGCTACATCTTCGGGGTGAGAAATAGCCCCAACATTTCGTGATTTCAGCTCCAATTCTGAGTATCCGACAATATTGCAAAACCCTTGATTGGCATTCAAAAGTTGACCGTCTGGCCACACTTTCACAATGCCAATCGCCGCTTGTTCAAATACAGCGCGAAATCGCTGTTCGCTTTCTTGTAAAGCAATTTCTGCTTTTTTGCGATGGCTAATGTCCATTGCCGTGCCAAACAGCCGCACCACCTGACCAAACTCATTTTTAACAGATTGTCCTTTAGCGTTAACGTGCCTGATTTCTCCTGATGAAAAATAGATGCGGTGGTCGATGTCGTAAGCTGTCCCTTCAGTCATTGCGTTTTGCACAACTTGTGAAAACCTTTCTTTGTCATCGCGATGAATTTGCTCTAAAAGTTCTTCCATTGTCGGCGCCCGATTCAATTCTCGACCGTAAACTCGAAACAGTTCTTCCGACCAAGTAATAATTCCTGCCTCCATATCGAATTCCCAATTGCCGATGCGGGCTATTCTTTGTGCTGTTTGCAACTGTTCGGCACTTAGTTGCAGAGATGCGATTAACTGCGTTTTTTCGGCTTCTGCTGCAACGCGGGCGCTGATATCTTTGTGAGTGCCTGTCATTCGCAACGGCGCCCCCCATTCGTCGTACTCGACTATCTTGCCCATCGCCAGAATCCACTGCCAATTGCCCGCTTTGTTGAGCATCCGAAATTCAACTTCATAGATATTAGTCTCACCTTCCAAATATGAATTCAAAGATTTCATTACCTTCACTCGATCATCTGGATGCAGCAATTTTTCCCAACTTTTGAGGTTGTTTTCTATTTCTATTTCTGCGTAACCAAGCATTGATTTCCAATGAAAGTCGAAATAAGTTTCGCCAGTAGCTATATTCCAATCCCACAGCCCCAAAGAACTGCCTGAGACCGCCAACTGCAAGCGCTCTTGACTTAGTTTTAATGCCGATTCCGTGCGTTTTATTTCTGTGAGATCGGAAATTATGGCTATCATTCCTATCGGTTGACTAGCGCTATCTTTAATGCAGTTAGCTCGTAATAAACTTTCTATAATTTCGCCATTTTTAGTCTTGATTTCAATTTCAGTATCCCAGGAAAAACCTTTCCGCAGCACCCTAAATAATTTCCTCAAATCTTGAGATTTGGGGTACATTACTGCTGGACCGCCGGCATTATTGAGTTCCTCAACTGTATAGCCGTAGCGCTGAATAAATGCTTGATTGTGATAAACGGAATAACCGTCCAAATCTGCGATCGCGATCGCATCACTAGCGCTTTCTACAGCTTGAGTTACCAGGCACAAAGTCAGTTCGGCTTGTTTGCGATCGGTAATGTCAAAAATCGCCCTGTCGAGCCACAAAACCAGCCCTTCTAGATTGTAAGTTGGCCTACCTCTTTCCGACATCCACCGCACCGCGCCGTCAGCGCCAACAATCCGGTATTCTAGATTGTACGGCTGTTTCGACTCTACTGCTGCGCTGATTTGTCGATCGACCATTTCCTTGTCTGCCTCGTGGACAATGCTGGCAAAACTCAAGCCGTTGTTGCCAATAAAATCCCCAGCAGGATAACCACTAATGACCTCAATTTCATCACTAATAAATACCATCTTCCACTCAGCATCGTATAAGCTGCGGCAGATAGCGCCGGGAATATTCTCAACGAGCGATCGAAATCTGGCTTCGCTCTCCCGCAAAGCTGCTTCGGCCTGTTTTAAATCAGTAATATCCAGCACCATGCCTTCCCAAACTATATCCCCTTCCTGCCCTATTTCTGTGGGAAAATTAACTCGTCCCGGTCTCGAAACCCCTTGCAACCACTTAATTTTTTCAGACGGGAAAATCGCGCGCCATTCCTGGTACCAAAGCTGCATATTTGCCGCAGAAACAGCAATTGATTCTTCAAATTTTTGGCGGTCGTCTGGATGAATACAACTAAAAAGTAGTTGGGGATTTTGCTGAATATTTTCTGGTTCCAATTCATATAAATCGCGGCTAGCCGAAGAAATATAAGGAAAACTTTTTTCGCCGTCGGCGGATAGGCGAAATTGATAAATTATTCCCGGCAAATTGGCAGTAAGTTGCCGAAGTCTAGCTTCGCTTTCTTGCTGGGCTAATTGTTTTCGCCTATCCTGAGTGATATCTCGAATTATCCCCACGAGAATTTTACTGCCATCGGTATTTTCAAAGACAGTTTTTTTAGTAGACACAATGTGCTTTGCACCGTTGGCGTCCGTAAATATTTCCTCACTCTCGTTTTCTTTCCCCGTCCTAAACACTTGTTGGTCAGTATGCCAAAAAATCTCCGCTTCTTGTTTTGGGAAAAAGTCATAATCGGATTTGCCCAGCAGTTCCTCGCGCTGCTTCCCGATCAGCTTGCAAAAAGCATCATTTAACAGTATCCAACGGTGCTGTTCATCCTTGACAAAAAGTGGATCGGCAACGGCATCGATTGTATCATTCAAAAACTTTTTACTAGCTTCTAGTTCGGAAAGTGCTAAGATTTTATCTGTAATATCATTGATAGTTCCTGTCGTACCCTGCGCCTCTCCGTTGCCGCCCAAAATAAAAAACTCTTGCACTTCCACCCACCGAATTTCGCCATGTTTGGTAACATATCGACTTTGGTAGCAACAGGATGTTTTTTGATTTGGTATCCGACCTCTAAACAAATTTAAATATTGGTGTTGATCCTCAGAATGAATGTAACTCAAACAGGAAGTTCCTAAGCTTTCATCAACGGTAAACCCGGTAATTTCCGTCCAAGCCGGATTGAGAAAAGTCCAATTGCCAGCAGTATTGGTCTCAAAAACGACTTCTTTGATATTGCCAACAACCTGCTGGTATTTTTCTTGACTTTTTTGCCATTCTGCTTGCCGTTTCTGGCGGGCGATCGCACACCTGAGCGTCCGTACCAGCAGCCGGCTGTCTAGCTGTCTTTTCACCAGATAATCTTGGGCGCCAGCGGCAATTAACTCAACAGCCCGTTCTTCGTCATCGGCCGCTGTCAGAATGACGATCGGAGTATTTATAGCGCAATCTTGAAGGCGGAAAAAATTATTAAATTTGAGGCTGTCAGGAAGTGAAGTATCTAATAAAATTACATCAAAACTTTTGTCGCTTAAAATTTCTCTAGCTTCCCGGAGGCGAACTACATTGGTCATATCGATTGATTGTCCTAGTTGGGGCTCAGACAGTAATTCTTGAATTAGTTTTGCATCTTCGGCACAATCTTCTATTAAAAGAATTTTCAAACAAGCAGGCGTTAAATTTGACTCAAAAACAGATGTCATACCATTTTATATTTTATATTTTTGATTTGAGATTTGGAATGACTGATGACTATGACCCTTTGGTTTTTGCGTACAGTGGCATTTTTTTACTGCTATCCTTTTGCTATTTTTTAGTAATTATAAAATCTCAGCAGCGGATGCAGATACCTAGCTCATGATTGGGGAACTTGAACCGCACGATTGAGAGTGCGCTGTGTGCTTGCAGACCCCGCAGATTTATTGGTAGAATTGAGTTATTCGCTGCAAGTTTTCCGCCTCGCCCCAAACCTAGTGGCTCCAAACTATTATACTCTTACCAATATTGCAACTCAACTCTCTTTTAATTTACAACCTTTGGCAGGGGAATAGCAAGAGGCAAGTCAAAAAAGCGCGGAGTAATCAAAATTTGCATGGCTAATAGCCTTTGAAACTTTAGATTTTAAATAGCCGTTTAAAGTTTGCCTAAAGGGGCATTATTATTTTTCAATAATGCTATTATTACAAAGGTACGAGAATTACCGTTGATTTACAAAATACGCTCTAAGATTGTGTTAGGTTAATTGCTTGCAGTTAGCGCATATTTGTATTGAGCAATGCGAGTCCTCTCTTGCTACAGTAACAAAGATTTGCATTGCTTGCTACAAACCTAATTACCAACTTAATTACCATTGTCTACCGGGCCACGATTTAACTCAGTTGAGTCGCTCAATTTTCTGTGGCTTGGGCAGCACAACTGTAAACACGCTGCCTTGACCGACATTGCTGCTAATAGCAATCTCACCGTTAAAAGGTTTTAAAAGTTCAATACAAGTATAAAGTCCTAGACCAGTGCCTGTCGGTTCCCCTTCGGCTTTTTCCTCGCCTTTAGGTGGCTTGGATGTGTAAAACGGGTCAAAGATTTTTGGCAGTTCTTCAGACGATATGCCGCATCCCGTATCTGCAATATCCATATATATGTTCGAGTCATCCTGCCGAGTCACGATAGTTATTTCTCTGCTTTTCTTTTCCCACATAGCATCCATTGCATTATTGATTAAATTATAAAATACTTGAGAAATATAGGAATAAATTAATGGAATACTGGCAATTTCTTCGTCATAAAAGTATTTTTTTCTAATCTTGTTCTTAAAATACAGGTTGCCTTCCAATAGCTGAATTTCTCTCTGCACTAAATCGTTGATATTCACCGGGTGCAAATCTTGCTTTTGCTCGTTTCGGCTTTTCATCATCAGAGTATCCATGATCTGATTGATTTTTGTGACCGCTTGAAAAATATACTTACTATAATTAAACAGAGAGTCTTCTTGAATTTGTGTAGCTTTTGTTTCAATCAAATCGACGCTAGTCTGAATCACTTGCAGCGGACTTTTGAGGTTGTGAACCATTCCCTGAGTCAAACGTCCAATGATGGCTGTTTTTTCCTGGTTTATTAATTGCTTGGTTTTTTGTTCAACAAGTTTTTCCAGGTTTTGGTTGAGGTGGGCAAGTTCGAGGTTTTTTTCTTCGAGTTTTTTTTGCAAGCTGCGGATTGTCAAGTGGGTTTGAATCCGGCTCAAAACTTCTTCGTGCTGGAAAGGCTTAGTGATGTAGTCAACGGCTCCTGTCTGAAAGCCTTTTACTTTATCAGGCGTATCAGAAAGGGCGCTCATAAATATGATGGGAATATCTTGCGTTGACGAGTCTGCTTTCAAACGTCGGCAAGTTTCAAAACCGTCAATTCCTGGCATCATGATATCCAAAAGAATCAAGTCTGGATGGATGTAGTCAATTTGCTCGATCGCACTTTCGCCGTCTAGAGCTACTAATACTTTAAACCCATAATTCCTTAACAACTCGAAAAGTACGTCAAGATTTGTTTGGTTGTCATCGACAATTAGTATGATGCTTCTTTCGGAATTCTTATCGTTCATATTCAAGGCAAACATTCAAGTTTTTTAATTTTTAGTTGTTGGTTGTGAGTTTAAATCGGATTAAAGTGATTTTGTGCGGCTCTCGAAACCTGGTTGCTTCGTAGATGCCTTTATTTGCAATCACTCTTTCTTTTATGGGCGGGTAGGATGCCCATCCCACCAAAATTTCATTCTCTTTGGAACAGGCATCTTGCCTGTTGCTGACAAAAATGCAAGATGTGAGATTTAACGGATTTTGAGTTGTGTGTTAGCTACAGTCAATTTTAGGACAAATGTTGCTTCAAAAAATCTCTAATTTGCTTGAGCTGAAATCCTTTAGCAAGTTGGCGCAGGTGATGAACGAAAGGCACTAATGTCGGGTCAGAATGCTCGAGTTTAGCAGTTTCTTCCAGAATAGCTTCAATATCGCCCATTGCAGCCAATCTTAACAATCTCAAGACTGACTCTGAGGCAGGAGACACCATCGTTGAGTCAGCAGCAGCACTCTCAGAAGATGCTTTTGCAGTTTTATCTATCCGCTGTTTGGTATGCGATCTTTCTTCGTAAACCCATTCTAGTCTCAAATGCAGGCGCAATAATTCTAAAAGCTCGTTAGTTTGAATCGGCTTGGTGAGAAAATTATCGCAACCTGCAAGCCTGCTCTCTTGCTTGGTAGTCTCGTAAACGTTAGCGGACAAAGCAAGGATCACCGTATCTTTTAATTCCGGCAACCGTCGCAGCCGCCTGGTAGCTTCCCAACCATTCATTACGGGCATCAGGAAATCCATTAAAATTATATCCGGTAGAAATTCCTGTGCTTTATGCAAGCAGTCTTCGCCGTCTGTAGCTTCTGCAATCTCAAAGCCTAAATGAAAAAGCAGCCTGTGCAACATGGCGCGATTTACTTCGTGATCGTCCACTATTAGCACTTTCCGCTGAGGGCCGGTAAAACCTACAAGCCGTTTTTTTTCTTGCCGGGAGGGAAGTTCCGAAGACTGGGCAACTGCAGGCAAGTCTAGATCCAACCAAAATATGCTGCCTTTGCCGGAGGTACTTTGGACGCGAATTTGGCTGCCCATCATTTTGACTAATTTTTGGCTGATAGAAAGTCCCAGTCCGGTACCTTCGACGAAATTGTTATGATCGCCCACTTGATGAAAAGGCAAAAATATGTCTTCTAATTTATTCTGCCCGATGCCAATGCCCGTATCTTCGATGTGAAAGCGAATTTTATGGGTAGGGACAGGGACACGGCCGATATTTTCTGCTGTTGTCACCTCGCGCGCTTCTGTTGTTCCTAGTGGCTGGACCGACATTTGCTGCGCGTCTAAATTAGCGGTCAAATTGATCGTTTGAGTGGCAATTTCCGCTGTTAAATTAGAAGTTTTCCAGTTGGTTTGAGGATTATTATCGGGGAATTTTTCTGCATAACCGACTTTGAATGTAACACTGCCGCTGTTCGTAAACTTAACAGCATTGCTGAGCAAATTAATCAAAACTTGACGCAACCTTTTTTCGTCTGCCAAAATCCAGTCTGGGAGCGCTGAAACCTGCTCGTAATTAAAGGCAATTCCTTTTTGATCGGAGCGCATCTGGAACAAATCAATAATACTTTTAACAAAAGTAGGAAAATGCACGTTTGTCAGCGACAGCTCCATTTTACTAGCTTCGATTTTTGAGAGGTCTAAAACATCATTAATCAGCATCAGCAGGTGGTTGCCACACTGGTGAATGTTGTTAAGGCTTTCCTGCTGATCTGCGGTCAAGTTTTTATCGACTTTTAGCAATTGAATGTATCCCAAAATCCCGTTTAAAGGCGTCCGCAATTCGTGGCTCATGTTGGCGAGAAAGTCGCTTTTAGCGCGGTTGGCAGATTCGGCGGCTTCTTTAGCTAATTGCAGGGCGGCTTCTGCAAGTTTGCGATCGGCAATTTCGGTTTGTGCTTGTTCAAATAGCACCGATTGCTGAATGGCGATCGCCAACTGCACCCCCAATTGTTTTAGGCAGTCTCCCTCCAATTGCTGCCAGGAACGCGGGCCCGTGCAGTGGTGGGCAATTAGCAGCCCCCACAAGTTTTCGCCTTGCAAAATCGGCACTACCAGATTCGCTCTCACATCGAGCCGAGTCAACAAAGCCAAGTGGCACTCGGCTAGGTTGGCATTGCGAACATCTTCTATGGCTCTAATTCTGCCGTCTTGGTAAAGAGGAACGTAGGCTGCCCCGAAACAGGGGTCATAAATTTCCATTCCTACAATTGGTAGGAAATTTTCGGCAACCGACTCGACAGCTATAAATCCGCTCCAATCAGGATTAAATTGGTAAATAATAGTGCGGTCTACTTGCAAGAAATGCCGCACTTCTTCGACGCTTTTGGTGAGAATCTCTTCGAGATTTAGAGAAGATCTAATGCGTTCCAGCATGGCTACCGCCAACTGTTCGCGCTTTAACTTTTGGCGCAAAATTAATTCAGATTCTTTGCGTTTTGTGATATCGGTAATTACTGCAATTAAGCCGATGTAATTCTCATTAATATCTTGAATACTGTCGGCTCGCACCAGAGAAGTAACTGCTTCGCCGCTCTTAGTTTGCAGCGCAACTTCGCCACACCAAGAGCGACCTTTGCGAAGGCTTTTATAGATTTGTTTGTAATTTTTATGCCGGACATAAAGCGCAGCCATATCGCCAATATCATTGAGTTCTTCCACCGTGTAGCCGTAGCGCTGAATGAAGGCTTGATTGTGGTAAATAGACCGCCCTTTCAAGTCGGCGATCACGATCGCGTCGCTGGTACTTTCGACGGCTTGAGTGACCTGCACTAAAGCTAATTCTGCTGCTTTGCGATCGCTAATATCCGTCATCGAACCCACCATCCGCAGAGGGTTTCCGGCTTCGTCCCAGACTGCTTGAGCGCGGGCGAGCACCCACTTATAGCTACCGTCTTTGCACTGCAAGCGGTATTCGGCAGCGTAATAGGGGGTTTGGCGATCGAGATAACCTTGGATCGCTGCTTGCACTCGTGAGCGATCGTCTGGATGGATGCGATCGATCCACGAGGTGTTGGTGTTTTCGATTTCGCCGTCTGTGTAACCGATAATTTCTTGCCAGCGGGCCGATCGAAAAGCTTCATTTGTTTGAAGATTCAGATCCCAAATTCCGTCTTGATTGCCTTTGAGAACTAACTGCCAGCGTTCTTCACTTTTACGCAATTCTTCTTCGGCTTGTTTGCGCTGAATATGATCGCCCAACTGAGTCGCTACAGCCTTGACTAACTCTACTATACGCGGTTCCATAATCGAGCGGTCGCGCTTGCAGAATACTAAAACTGCCAGCACCTTTGAGCTAGCGTGAATTGGCACTCCGAAACAAGCTTTCAATCCGACTGATTTCGCCATTTGCGATCGGGCAAAAAGATGATTTGTGGCTAGAGAAATATCTTCAATCCATTCTACCTTACTGGTTGACCAAATGCGTCCAGGTACTGCCACTCCGGCGGCAAATCTAATTTTTTTACTTTCGCGGCCAAACGTATCTAAATCGCGTTCGCTAGCGTACCAAGTTTCGCTGTGTTCCAAAAAAGTACCGTTAGCACTCGGTATCCAAGCTTCCGCAAAATTCCAGCCGATCGCATTGCACAGCAACCGCAAAATATCTGGGAGGGCGCTGTGAAAATCTGCAGACTGACTAATAGCTTGAGTTGCTGCCAGCAACAGCTTGATTTCATCTTCTGCTTGCTTGCTTTCTGTAATATCAGTTGCCGTGCCGAGAATTTGTTTTAACTTACCGTCTGTTGTTTTCGCAAATACAGTATCTCGGCTAACCATCCAGCGCCAAGAACCATCCTTGTGCCTAATTCTGTATTCAATTTCAAAGATATCCCCTTCGCTGCCTGTTTCGACTTGCTGTAAATAATCAGGCATTTTGATTAAATTTTCGGGGTGGATTAAACTTGACATCATCCACGGCCCCATTGCCTGAATCTCCTCTACTGTATAGCCAAGAATGTGGTAGATAGAAGCATTCGCATAGATATTTTTTTTTTCAATTAAGTCACAAACATACAAAATATTAGGACTGGCACCAGCAATTTGTTGAATGAATCGCTGGCTTTCCCGCAGTGCTGCTTCTGTTTTTTTCCTTTGGGAAATATCGCGAACAATGCAAATAGTTTCTCCGCCGGCTAGCATTGTCAGCGATACATCTAGAGGAACTTTCGATCCGTCGCGGCGGCATCCTACTGCTTCGGTCATGTACCAACCTTTCTGCACTAAATTAGGCACAACTTCTTCCTCAAACCTCTGCAATTCTGCACCTTCGTAGAATATTGTCCAATTTTTGCCTAATAGTTCTTCGAGAGAGTCGTAACCGTAGATTTTTAGTCGGGCTGCGTTGCAATAAATCAAAAGTCCGTCGCTATCGATTATGGCTATACCTTCGGAAGCGGCAGCCATGGCGGCTGCTTGCCGATGCAGTTTTGACTCAAAACGTTTGCGATTGGTAATGTCGCGGACGATCGCGATAATTTCTTCATCCGTGCAGAAAACAATTCTCGCTTCAAAATCGTACAGTTCATTATTAACGGGCATTTGATATTCTACAACTTGAATCTCGCCAGTGGCGATCGCTTGTTGATTGCTCGACAATATTTTTTCAGCAAAAGCAGCCGGCAATATGTCTTGTGCTTTTTTGCCAATTAGTGTTTTTTGTGGGATGATTTTCTCGAAATCTTTTGCATGCTTGAAGTCTACAAAAGTGCCGTCTGCCCGACAGCGAAATATCATGTCTGGTATCGCATTTAAAAGAGCGCGGTTAGTGGCTTCGCTCTTACGCAATTCAGCTTCAGCTTGCTTGCTAAATGTAACGTCGCGGGCTACTGCGTAAATCAAACCTTCTTCTGCAAACGGCGATGCTGTCCACGACAGCCATTTATAAGTACCATCTTGGCAAAGATAGCGGTTTTCTAAGCTAATAATGGGGTGGCTATTTTTAAGTTTTTCTAATTCCGCTACAGTAATTTCTAGGTCTTCTGGATGGACGAATTCTATCAAAGGTTTGGCTAAGATTTCATCACTGCTATAACCTAATACATTTGACCAAGCGGGGTTTAAGCGTTTGAAATAGCCATCAAAACCTGCAATGCAAAGTAAATCCAGCGAGAGATTAAAAAATCGATCGCGGTCTTGCTGGGTTTGTTTCAGTTCCGTAACATCCATCACCAAACCGTCCCAAACTATATCCCCGTTGGCTTGCTTTTCTGGCTTCGACGCGCCTTGCAGCCATTTCACTCGATCTCCCATAACTTGCCGCCACTGGTGTTGCCAAGCTTGCTGAGTTGCCGCTGAAGTTGCCATCGATCGCTGCAAGCCTGAGATGTCGTCTGGGTGAACTGTTGCAAAAGCCAAAGTGGCATTTTCTTCTATTTGTTCGGGTTTTAAATTGTAGATATGCAAACTGCCCGAAGAAACGTAAGTAAAAGATGTTTTACCATCTACATCAAGCCGATATTGATAAATCATTCCAGGCACGTTGTCGGTCATTATTTGAAATCGAGCTTCGCTTTCCTGCAACGCAATTTGCTGGCGTTTGTATTCGGTCACATCTCGCATTGTTCCGACTAACATTTTAGTCCCATCGGCTTTTTTAAATACTGTTTTTTTAGTAGATATAATGCGTTCTTGACCTTCGCTATCGGCAAAAATTTCTTCTGTTTCCTGAGCCAGACTTCTTTGCAATACTTGCTCGTCTTGTTGCCAAAAAAAAGCCGCTTGTGCTGGGGGTAAAAAATCGTATCCTGACTTGCCAATCAGTTCCGATCGCCTTTTTCCTATCAAATTGCAAAAAGCATCGTTTAATACGATCCATCTGTGCAGCTCATCTTTGACAAAAATCGGGTCAGGAGTAGAATTAATCGTGTGATTTAAAAACTCTTCTGATGCTTTTAATTGAGCTTCGTAACGGTAGCGATCGCTCACGTCCAAGACTACTTTAATCAGGTGGTCGATCGAGCCGTCTAGGGCTCGGATACAGCGCAGGTAAACTCTCGTATAAACTGTATTTCCGTCTTTTCGGCGCCATCTTTGGTCTAAAACATAGCCTTCACTCTCCCCTGCCAAAATTTTATTGAACTGCTCTAAACTCGCCTGCAAGTCTTCAGGAAAACCCCACCTCTCCCAATTCTCATGCAAAAACTCTTGGCGAGAGTACCCCAGCAAATCACACAAAGCATCGTTGACTTCCAACCACTCGTATTTTTCTGGTGCTGAGGGGGATATCGGAGGAGCAAGAATGGCAATTCCGACGAGAGAATTCTCGACTACCGAGCGATATTTTTCTTCACTTTTTCGCAAAGCTTCTTGGTTGTGCTGTCGCTCGACTGCGTAACGAAGCGATCTAATTAACACTTCGCTGTCGATTTTTCGCTTGACTAGATAATCTTGAGCTCCGGCTTGGATTGACTGCACGGCAAGCTCTTCATCGTTGCGGGCAGTCAGTACGACAATCGGAGTATTTAGGCTATATTCTTGTATTTTGACAATTGTATTTAAGTCTTGGCTATCGGGCAGCGAAAGATCTAGTAAAATCACATCAAAATCTTCGCCGGTCAAAAGTTCCTGCGCTTTGCTGAGACAGTCTGTACAACTTACTGATAGCCTTTGGGGTTCGGCTTTACTAACATTTGTTTCTAATAATAATTCTTCGATCAGCTCGGCTTCTGCTTGATTGTCTTCGACCAGAAGAACTTTAAAGCCGTTTCGCTTTGCGGGTGGACTCAAAACTGATATCATATACCTTGTTTTTTGTCAGAAGGCAGTGTAGCCAACTATTATAGCATATAAAGAATTGTATAGCCACAAATCCCCCCGTTCCAGTTGAAAACTCTGTGGTGCAAGAATTACAAGGGAGTATCTCATATTTGTAAAAACACTTCTTTTCCCTCCTTCCTTCTTCCTCTTGCCTTCTGCCTCCTGCCTCAAAAATCGTGCCTCAAAAATCCTATTTCTAGCTGGGTTGCAAAAGTAATATTATCCCATTTACAATGCACTCTATATCAGAGATTGGACTCTTCTCAAAAACGGGTTATTCTGCCCATTTCACAAAAAGTAAGTTTTCTGGGCATGGGTTCTTTTCACCCGTCCTTAAAAGGCTTATTGAAAATGGTGCAATATCTGATATCTATGCGATTGTGTTTTTCCTCTAAGTAGGTCAAAGCCATCAGAGGGAAAATTTTTAGGGTTTTTATAAGCTGGGTTTCAGGAGGAAACTAAGCTGCTGAGTATTTTTTGGGACCATCGCCCTTGTGACCAGATTTTAGATTTTAGATTTTAGACTTTAGATTTAGTCCACAGATGAATCGGCGAGGTTGAACTAGAATCTAAAATTTTGGGTGACTCACGACTCCTGTCGGAAAGTAAGTATCCATTTTTGGGCGGGTTCAGCCTACGATCGCGCGATCGCGCGATCGCACTTCACCCTTTGTTGTCCTTGGATTCCGCTAGCAACAGCATCCAAGCGATATCCCCGCACCAATGAGCGCTCAACGCCAAAAAAGCGGTGGCAACTATCTTCGCTATTTATGTTTTTACCACTTCTTTTATAATACCTTACATAAACTGATTACTGCGATTTCTTTACTTTCTGCAATCAAATAAAATATCTCCACAGGCCTTGCTATTTAGCAAAAAAGTGATAATCTTAAATTAGAGGCAATCGAAAACTCGGTTGATACAGCCTAGGAAAAAAATTGAGAATTTTAGTAACAAAATTACAATTCTGCATAACCTGTCTTTTGTTTACTGTCCTTTGACCGAAATGAGCTGAAGTTGAGAGGAAAAAAGCAATGCTCGACAATTTAGCAATTGAACAAAAACCCGGTTTAATCCCCAAAGAAAAAGCCTTAGTATTGTTGTTTGATGAAGTCGGCATCGCCGACATCCCATTAGTAGGCGGTAAAAATGCTTCTTTGGGCGAAATGATTCAACAGTTAACCGCCCAAGGAGTCAGAGTTCCCAACGGATTTGCCACTACAGCACACGCTTACCGGTACTTCATCCAGTCAGCGGGTTTAGAAGCTAAATTGCGCGAAATTTTTGCCGATTTAGACGTAGAAGATCTGCAGAACCTGCGACAAAAAGGCAAGCAAGCGCGGGCACTGATTCTGGACACACCATTTCCGCGAGAACTCCAAGCGGCGATCGCGGATGCTTACGAAAAATTGTGCGATCGCTACGGCGACAGTACAGACGTAGCAGTGCGTTCCTCCGCCACCGCCGAAGACTTGCCAGACGCCAGTTTCGCGGGACAGCAAGAAACCTACCTCAACGTCCAAGCTTGCGCTGGTGTCCTCGAATGCTGTCACAAATGCTTTGCTTCCATATTCACCGATCGCGCGATTTCCTACCGCCAACAGAGGGGTTTCGACCACTTTGAAGTCGCCCTATCAGTCGGCGTCCAAAAAATGGTGCGATCGGACTTAGCATCCTCCGGCGTCATGTTCAGCATCGACACCGAAACCGGATTCAAAAACGCCGTATTAGTAACCGCCGCCTACGGATTAGGCGAAAACGTCGTCCAAGGCACCGTCAACCCCGACGAATACTTCGTCTTTAAACCAACATTAAAACAAGGTTTTCTCCCCATTTTAGACAAGCGCCTCGGCAGCAAAACACTCAAAATGGTGTACGATATCGGCGGTTCTAAATACACCAAAAACGTCTCCGTTATAGCAGCAGAAAAAAATAAATTTGCCATACAAGATGATGAAATTTTGCAACTAGCAAAATGGGCCGTAGTCATCGAAGAACACTACTCTAAAGTGCGCGGGACTTATACCCCGATGGACATTGAGTGGGCAAAAGACGGCAATACGGGCGAATTGTTTATTGTCCAAGCACGACCTGAAACAGTACAATCTCAAAAGTCTGCTAAAGTTTTGCGAAACTACAAATTGCAAGGTACCAGTGCAGTTTTAGCAAAAGGACGCGCCGTTGGCGAATCAATCGGACAAGGAAAAGCCCGCGTAATTTTAGATGTTCACAGAATCGCTGAATTTCAATCAGGAGAAGTTTTAGTTACCAACAAAACAGACCCCGATTGGGAACCGATTATGAAAAAAGCAAGTGCGATCGTCACCAATTCCGGCGGCCGCACTTGTCACGCCGCCATCATCGCCAGAGAAATGGGAATTCCCGCCATTGTCGGCACCGGTGAGGCAACCCAAATCTTGAAAAACCATCAAGAAATCACTGTTTCTTGTTCCGAAGGAGATGAAGGGAAAGTTTATGCGGGTTTGCTTCCTTTTGAAATTCAAGAAACGGCGATCGAGAATTTACCCCGCACCCGCACTCAAATTTTAATGAATGTCGGGAACCCAGAAGAAGCCTTTGGTTTATCAGCAATTCCTTGCGACGGCGTAGGCTTAGCGCGGCTAGAATTCATCATTGCCAATCACATTAAAGCACACCCGCTGGCACTGATTCACTTTGACGAATTGGTGGATGAATCAGTCAAAGAAGAAATTGCAGAACTCACAGCACTTTACCAACACAAACCCGATTTCTTCACCGACAAACTCGCCCACGGAATTGCCACAATTGCCGCCGCATTTTATCCAAATCCAGTTATCGTGCGGATGAGCGATTTCAAGAGCAACGAATATGCTAATCTTTTGGGTGGGCGGCAGTTTGAACCCAACGAAGAAAACCCGATGATCGGGTGGCGCGGCGCCTCTCGCTATTACGACCCAAATTACCGCGAAGCTTACGCTTTGGAATGCAAAGCATTAAAGCGAGTTCGCGACGAAATGGGCTTGACAAATGTGATTCCGATGATTCCATTTTGTCGCACTCCGGATGAAGGACGAAAAGTGTTAGCCGAGATGGCAAAACACGGTTTAGTTAAGGGCGAGAACGGCCTGCAAGTGTATGTGATGTGCGAATTGCCGAGCAATGTCATATTTGCTGACGAATTTGCCCAAGTTTTTGACGGATTCTCGATCGGCTCTAACGATTTAACTCAGCTAACATTAGGATTAGACCGGGATTCTGCTTTAGTCGCACACATTTTTGACGAACGGAATGAAGCTGTCAAGCGCATGGTAGCAATTGCCATTAAAGCCGCCAAGAAGTACGATCGCAAGATTGGGATTTGCGGTCAAGCGCCCAGCGATTATCCTGAGTTTGCTCGTTTCTTGGTTGAGCTGGGAATTGATTCGATTAGTTTGAATCCCGATTCGGTTTTGAAGACTTTGTTGGATGTTGCTAAGGTGGAAAGCGCGGGTTCGTTGATGGATTTAGCCGGGGATATTGCTAAGGTTTAACCCTTTCATGTTTTGAGATAAACCGGGTTTCTTAAACAATAGCTAGCCCATGTTCTGACTTGCTTGTTTTTGAACCGATCCGGTTTCTCATATTTAGTCCTGTAAAATAACCGATTTTGCGTTTGTAGTGATTAATCCAAGTCCTCTGATTTTTATCAGGACTTGCATTCGTCACTACAAACCTATTTGATTGCTGGTAATTGACCTGACATAATATCACATCAGATCGGCGCTTCTGGCTTTGTTGAACCCTGGTGCTGCGGGCCCACGATCGCCCTCCTCAGCCGCCAGCTAACGGTTAACACACGGGCGGCATAGTTTGAGAATAGATCGGGAACTTTTCTTATTTAAAACCGTCTTTTGGGGGAGGATTTTCTGTTGCCATAGCCTAAGTCAAAAAACATATTATCCACATAAGCTCTGAAAATGTGCTAACTGCTCTCCTGATTATTTTCATAGGTTTAGCTCCGTCGCTGCTGTCTTTGTGGGTGATGCGCTCTGCCCAGAGCCAAGCCCGCGACAGAATTGCAGCGGCCAGGCTTGCGGTAGCGAATAGACCCATGCGAACTCAACTACCAACTGCCGATCGCACTTACATACAAAGCCTCGGTTATTCGATCGGGGATATCACTTGCGAGTATAACGCCCGCTCTAATTACATTCGCTGCGCTGTCAATCCTTCTGGGCCCTGTCAAGATTGTCGGTACTACCAAGCCAGAACTCTTGACGCTCGCGGTGAAAAGATATAGCTTATATTGGTGCTTGTATCTACGCCTATTTGCGGATGTAATAATCAATGAGTTAAGATGAACTTACGTGTAAGGATTATTGTTGCAGCTTGTTTTGGACGACCCACGCCAAAACTCAGCAATTAAAACCTAATCGAGCATTATTGATGGGTTACAGTTGCTATAACTGGCGGATGGCGATCGGTGTTTTTCTAGTTGAGGATTTACGATCGGAAACAAAGTTGACATGATAAATTTTGGTTGGGTGGCGAGAAATCTAGGAATAAATTGGGTTTCTAGTCTCTTAGGCGTAACTCCTGGAGTTAAGAAAATTAGCCGACAAAAATCGTAAGTAGCTGAGGGGCAAATCTCCAAATCAGTTTCTCCAAAACATCATCAAAAATTCTGCACGAAACATTGTCCCGAGCATTGATCTTAAACAGCAACCAGCTCGAAGACTCTAAGTTGACAGCTTGAGAAGTTGCTTGTGGGCGGCACTAATCTGTTTTTGCTATCGTAGCGAAACAGTCTCAAACCTAGATTGCTATCTCCAGACTCCAAGTCATGAATTTTTAAGACGCTTCGTCGATACAGGGTATGCCAATTTCAATTGAATCTCATATGTTGCACCATTCTCAAGAATAGGCTTTCGGGCCTGTTTCACAACAAGTCAAATTTCTTATGGGCTGGGCAGGAGAACCCCCCATAGAAGAGTTATTGAGAATGGTAAAAGATCTCAGTTGAATAACACTTCGGGCACGGCCGCCATAATTATACCACGGCTATAACTCCCTAATTAATGTCTGGTTGCTATTGTGAACAGGGCTTGCACACCACAACCAAAGAAAGCGAGTTGTTTAGCGGAAGCGAGGGCTGCAAAGAAGTCTTTGCGTCCCTCAAACCAGGTTTATACGTCTAGAAATAGTGAATTTTCTCTGCAAATAAAGTGCATTAGACGATCTACAGAAAACCTCATCAAGTGAATTTTTGAGAACTACTGTTATTATCTACTGCACGATGTACGAGATTGGCGTGTAACAGATACCCTCGCTAACAGAAAAGAAAGTCGAAGGCAAAATATCACCAGATAGATTATTGGGATTTAAACTCCAAATTCTCAGTGTTTACGTCGGCGTTATTTGCCAGCTATCAACTATCAAAGTAGTACAGCTTTGTGCTGACTTAAATTCACTTGTTGTTATTTCTCAAAGTCAAGCACCAGCTCAATTTAGTCTGTAATTCAACCTTTTCAATACGTGATATTTATCATCTTGAAATGGGTACACCATCTACAATCACTGAGACAATTTGACCATGCAAAGCATCTGCAAAACATCAATTTTTATAACTTCAAAAATATGTGACTCCACCGCAATGATTGCGGACACAAAATCTAGAGCGACAACAAGTTACGATCGGGAAAAAACAATAAAACCAGTAAAAATAGAGGAGGGTTTACTGTCCCGGAAACTCCGTGACGGCGCGGGAATTCAGCATTCCCACAGAGAATTTTTGCGAGGAACCGAGTCTGTGGGCGCCCGAACTATAAAAAATGTACTGTTCCTTGATGTCAGAGTAGAGAACTGCGACACCTTGGCAAAAGGAGCAACAGCCGATACGGAGGTATTTGTACTGGACTCGACGCGGGATGGAGTCGAGCAAATTACTAGAATTCTGGTTAATTACAGCGATTTAGACAGCCTTCAGATAGTTTCTCACGGTCGAGAAGCGGGGGTGCAGCTAGGGTCGATCGAACTTTGCAACGACAACTTACAAACCTACAGCCATTTGTTAGAACAGTGGGGAAAAGCCCTCAGCGAGAGAGGAGATATCTTGTTATTCGGATGCAGCGTCGCAGCGGGAGAAAGTGGCGAGGCCTTCGTGCGGCGGCTGAGCTTAATAGTCGGTGCAGATATTGCAGCTTCCGACAACTTGACGGGGAGTACGGCACTCGGTGGCGACTGGGAATTAAAATTTGCGACAGGGGAAATAAAAGCGAGAATCGCCATTGAAAAAGAAGTGCTCGCAGCCTACCCTTACGCCCTCGGCACATTAGTTAACGAAACTTTCAAAAACTCCACAGTTAGGGGGCCTTGGATTTACGGGGGAAACAACGGGGCACTGTTCGATCCCAGCAGCGGCGTGACCGCAGCCAATCAACTTATCCCCGGCATTACCGGAGGCACGGTATCCGGCGTAATTCCGGCTTTGGGCGGTTCAAGTCCCGGCGATGGCGCTCTGCGATTAACTCCAGCAATAAATCTTCGGGAAGCCTTCGTCATCTACAACAACCCCATTCCTTCAACCGACGGTATCAGAGTCCAGTTTGATTTTTATTCTTACGGTTCAAGCCAGCAATTTGAGGCTCCGCAACCCTCTATTAGCCCTCAGCCGGGGGACGGGCTGGGTTTCTTCTTGATAGACGGCACTGTTAGCCCAACCAGGACTGGGGGTTATGGCGGTTCTCTGGCTTACGCTCCACGAACGGGTATACCCGGTATTGAGGGAGGTTATTTAGGCATTGGGCTTGACGAGTTTGGCAATTTTTCAACATCCACAGAAGGGCGCTCCGGCCCGGAGCCACCTTCGATTCCCGGCTCCTCTATTGGTTCTTTCCGACCTGATTCAGTAACTGTTAGAGGAAATCAAGCAAACGGTTATCAGTTTTTAACAAATGCGATCGTTCCCTTCGGCATCGATAACATTCCTACCAGCATTGACTTTAGCGGCCCTCAACCAGGCAGCAATTTTAACTTCAGCAATACGTTCACGAGCGATCGCAATTTAGCCAAAAGATCCGTTCAAATTACGCTGAATCCATCTAACGATCCGGTGAATCCCTCTCGCCTCACCGTTGCCTTCGATAAAAATTTCGACGGCATCTACGAAACTACATTGATCGACATCCCCAACTTGGCGACCAAAAACGGCTCAGTACCGCCAATTTTCAAATTTGGTTTTGGCAGTTCCACAGGAAGCGCCAACAACATTCACGAACTTCAAAACCTGGTAGTTGAAACTATCAATCCTCCCAGTATCGCCGCAGAGGTTGCCACTATTAAGACCGGCCCGCAGTTCGTCAAATCCGAAGGCAGCATTACCTACACGATTACTACTGTAAACAGGGGGCCAGCGCCTGCTACAAATGTTCTGATTCAAGACGAAATACCTTTAGAACTACTGCGTCCGGGCGGATTGCAGCCGGATCTGATTGCCTCCAACAACGGCACTTACGTGAACCAAACCAAGGCAGTCACCTGGCCGTTAATTCCGGTTCTCAATGCCGGCGAGACTGTGACTTACACCCTGACAATTGATTTGCCGCCCGGTTTAACCAGCGGTAGCAGTTTTGCCAACGTTGCATTCAGCACTAGCTCGACTTTCGACCCCGACCTCAGCAACAACAGCGGTGTACTCGCCCCAGGGCAAATCGAGGGACCTGGTGTCGTGTCTACCACAGTTGTCGATACAGTCGCGGATTTAGTTACTACCAAAAGCGGTCCTGTGACTACTCCGGCTGGGTCAATCGTCGCCTACACATTGACTACCACTAACATGGGGCCAGACCCCGCTGCCGATGTGACCATCAGTGACAGCATTATTCCGGGTTTAACAGGAGTCAGCGTATCGGACGGCGGCACTTACGACCCAGTTTCGGGCATTGTCACCTTCCCAGCACTGACAGCCCTGGCAAATGCTGCGACTGAGACTCGGACTATCAGTTTCACTGCCCCAGCCACCCTTACTGCCATCAGCAACACGGCGCGGAGCACCTCGGCGACTTTCGATCCGATCGCCACTAACAACAACGGCTCGACAACCAACAAAGACGGCACTCCCACTAACTCTACGGTTACGACAAGTATTGCGCCCAACGCGGATTTGGCAACCACCAAAACCGGCTCTACAAGTGCTACTGCCGGTAGTTCGGTCAGCTATACGATCGCCACAGTTAATTTAGGGCCGAGTCCTGCAGAAGCTGTAACCATCACTGACAGCATAGTTCCCGGATTAACCGGAGTCACGGCATCTAACGGCGGCGTTTACGATCCAGTGACGGGCATTGTCACCTTCGCACCTGTGGCAATTGCCAACGCGGAGACTGTCACCCGGACGATCGACTTCACAGTACCGCCCACCCTAACTTCCATCAGCAACACGGCCAGAAGTACCTCCATCACTCCTGACTCCACTCCGACCAACAACAACGGTACCAACCCCAACGCCACCGTCACCACGTCGATCGACGCTGTGGCCGATGTTGTCACCCAAAAAACGGCTCCGGCCAGCATCAACGCGGGCGAAACGCTACTTTATACAATTACTACTGCCAACAACGGGCCGAGTCCTGCGACCAACGTAGTCATCACCGACAGCCTGATTCCCGGCTTAACTAATGTCAGCGTGTCCGATGGCGGAACCTACAACGCAACCACAGGGACGATCGAGTTCCCAGCGATCGCGACTTTAGCCAGCGGCACCAACCAGAGCCGCACCATCAGCTTTGTACCGCCGACTACCGTGACGAGCATCACCAATATTGTATTGAGCCGATCGGACACTTTTGACCCGGACTTAACAAACAACAACGGCTCGACAGTCGCAGTGCCCGGTGAGGCGGGGGGTCAAGTCATTACCTCGATCGAGGCTGTGGCCGATGTTGTCACCCAAAAAACGGCTCCCGCCAGCATCCAGGTGGGCGACACGCTACTTTATACAATTACTACTACCAACAACGGGCCGAGTCCTGCGACCAACGTAGTCATCACCGACAGCCTGATTCCCGGCTTAACTAATGTCAGCGTGTTCGATGGCGGAACCTACAACGCAACCACAGGGACGATCGAGTTTCCAGCGATCGCGACTTTAGCCAGCGGCAGCAGTGTCACCCGCCGCCTAATTTTTGTACCCCCGCCTACGCTGACGAGCATCACCAACATAGTATTGAGTCGATCGGACACTTTTGACCCGGACTTAACAAACAACAACGGCTCGACAGTCGCATTGCCCGGTGAGGCGGGGGGGCAAGTCATTACCTCGATCGATCCTGTTGCCGACCTGGTTACGTCCAAGAGCGGTCTCACATCTGCTCCTGCCGGTAGTTCCGTGACTTATACTATAACTACCGCCAACAATGGACCGAATGCTGCTGAAAACGTAGTGATTACAGACAGCATCATTCCCGGTTTAACGGGAGTAAGCGCATCCGATAACGGCACTTACGACCCCCTGACAGGGGTTGTCTCCTTCCCAACAATTCCCAGTTTGACTAGCGGCAGCAACATCACGCGCGAGGTAACAGTAGTCGTTCCAGCGACGGGCGCCATTAGCAATACTTCCCAGAGCCGATCGACCACTCTTGACCCCAAACCCAGCAATAACAACGGTTCCGAGTCCAGAGCCACTGTCACCACCGCTATTATTAGCGCGCAGCCCACACCCAACAAACTTCCATCAGCCTACAGCAGCAACGCTGCGCTAGGGCCCAACAGCGTTGTCCAAATTAGCGGACTCGGAGGCAGAGACTCAGACGGCACAGTGGTTACATTCACCATCAGCACCCTGCCACCGGCAAATCAAGGCGTCCTGTTCTTGGGCGACCCCGCAACGGGGGGAGTCGCCGTCACGGCTGGTCAAACCCTGACAGCCGAGCAAATGACGCAGTTATTCTTCCAGTCGGCCGGCAATTTCACAGGAGCTAATTTTACCTACAGCAGCAAGGACAATCTCGGTGGCAACAGTCCTGCCGCCACAGTTTCTCTGGTGTCGCTAGCGTTCAACTACCCGCCGGTACCCACAAACTTCAGCAAGACCCTGGCGCCAAACAGCACCGTCAACCTCACAGCGCTGACGGCAAAAGACCCCGACGACTCGATCGAATTCTTTACTATCAACACCCTACCGGCGACAAATCAAGGCGTCCTGTACTTGGGCGACCCCAGCCAGGGAATCCGGGTCACGGCAGGCCAAAGATTGAGTACAACTCAAATCAACCAGTTATTCTTCCAAGCAACCAGCGAATTCGCAGCCACAAACTTTACCTACAGCGCCACAGACCGCCGCGGCGCCATCAGTTCAGCCCCCGCTACAGCCTCCCTGCTAGCACTATTACCTCCCACCGACCAGCCACCGGTCGCCAACAACTCCAGCCTGGCTGTGTTGCTGGGAAGAACCGCGAACATCCCCGGAGTCGGAGGAACCGACCCAGACGGGACGGTGGTTTCCTTTACCGTAAACACCTTGCCGCCTGCCAATGAGGGGACGTTGTTTTTGGGCGATCCCAGCCAGGGAGTGCGGGTCACGGCTGGTCAAACCCTAACAACCGAGCAAATTACCCAGTTGTTCTTCCAAGCGTCCGGCAATTTCACAGGGGCAAACTTCACCTACAGCGCTACAGACAACCTCGGCGCCACGAGTGCGGCAGTCGCCACTGTCTCTCTCATTCCCCTTAAGGAATCGATACCGACGCCAACACCCGCGCCGATACCCGTGCCGACACCGGCGCCAACTCCAACACCAACAACACCCGCGCCAACTCCAACACCAACAACACCCGCGCCGATACCCGTGCCGACACCGGCGCCAACTCCAACACCAACAATACCGGCACCCACACCCACACCAACAATACCGGCACCCACACCCACACCAACAATACCGGCACCAACTCCAACACCAACAATACCGGCACCAACTCCAACACCAACAATACCGGCACCAACTCCAACACCTGCAGCGGAACCAGCGCCGACGCCCATACCCACGCCGACGCCCATACCCGCGCCTGCCCCGGAACCAACTGCAACTGCAACACCAACACCACCCATTCCAACACCAACACCAGCGCAGGAACCAACACCAACACCAGCGCCAGAACCAACGCCTATATTCGCCCCAGTCCCCGAACCCGATACCAGTTGTGGTTGCGACCCCTTGAAAGGGCCCCCGAACATCACATTTATTCCCCCCCAGCCTTCGCAAATACTCAACTTCGACTCCAACGCCGCACAACTCATCGACATCCAAAACACCACCATCGGGACCGAGGGCAACGA